>QMNP01000007.1 GCA_003647825.1 Candidatus Cloacimonadota bacterium | reverse complement strand
GTATCCACAGGATCTATTATCCCGTCATCCCACATACGTGATGTACTGTAGAAAGCGCTGCCTTCTTCTTCATATTTATCCAGGATCGGCTGCATGAATTTCTTTGCTTCTTCTTCATTCATTTCCGGTAAACCCCGAAATTTTAACTGCTCCTGTTTAACTGTGAGCAATACATTGGCAGCTTGTTCGCCGCCCATCACAGAGATTTTCGCATTGGGCCACATAAATAGAAATCTTGGATCATAAGCCCGTCCGGCCATAGCATAATTCCCAGCTCCAAAAGAACCACCAACAACAACAGTTAATTTGGGAACATCCGCATTGGCAGTGGCATGAACCAGCTTAGCGCCATCTCGGGCAATACCACGATTTTCATATTCCTTACCCACAATGAAACCAGTAATATTCTGCAAATATAAAATCGGCAATTTACGGGAAGTACAAAGTTCGATGAAATGTGCTCCTTTTAAAGAAGTTTCAGAAAACAGCACTCCATTATTGGCAATTATGCCAACCGGAAATCCCATGATCTTAGCAAATCCGCAAATAATAGTAGGTGCATATCTGGCTTTGAATTCATGGAATTTACTCCCATCTACAATACGTGCAATTATTTCTTTGGAATCAATCGGTTTCTTCAGATCAACCGGGGCAATGCCGTACAATTCCATGGGATCATAAGCAGGTTCTTCTATTGGTGCAGTATCCAATTGTTGTTTATCTTTTATTTCCATGTTCTCAAAAATATTGCGGCATATCTGCAGAGCATGAGCATCATTTTCGGCCAGATGGTCTGCCACTCCGGAAATTGCAGTGTGTACTTCTCCTCCGCCCAACTCTTCGGCAGAAACATCTTCTCCCGTTGCAGCTTTTACCAGTGGAGGTCCGCCTATAAATATTGTTCCCTGATTACGCACAATGATCGTTTCATCTGCCATAGCCGGAACATAAGCACCACCAGCCGTACAAGAACCCATCACGATAGCAATTTGCGGCAATCCTGCTGCCGAAAGCCTGGCCTGATTGAAGAAAAATCTGCCGAAGTGATATTTGTCGGGAAATATTCTGGCTTGATCCGGCAGGAACGCACCGCCTGAATCTACCAAATACACACACGGCAAGCCATTTTCCATGGCAATTTCCTGAGCTCTCACATGTTTTTTAATGGTCTCCTGGGTATAAGTTCCACCTTTCACGGTAGCATCATTGGCAATAATTGCTGTTTCTCTTCCGTGAATAACTCCAATACCTGTTACAATTCCAGCTGATGGGAATTGGTTATCGTACTGATCATAAGCAGCCATGGGAGAAAGTTCCAAAAATGGTGTATTAGGATCGATCAGCAGATTTATACGATCTCTTGCTAATAGTTTACCACGATCCAAGTGTTTCTTTCTGGCTCTTTCACTGCCACCTTTTTTTACTTCCCTCAGAATGCTGTTGGTTTTATCCAACAGCTTCAGGAATTCTTTTTTGTTAGCTAAGAATTCCGGGGAGTTTGGATCAATATTTGATTCTAATTTATACAAAATACATTCCTCTTTTACAGTTTATTAACTCTGATATAACTGTTATTTAATCTACTGAAACTAAAAAGATAAGCTCCTAACAAAACGAACTCCTTAATCTAATCCATATTAAAATCTGTTTTATTCGTTTTTGTTCGCTATTCAAGTTTTTCCCTATATGATTACAATGATTCATACAAAATTTCCGTCACATCAAGCACTTGGATTTCTAAGTTCATTGATTTCAAAGTTTCTTCGAACATCTGAAGACAATACGGACAGGCAACTGCTATGATATCGGCTCCAGTATCGATCAGTTGTTTTAAACGGACATCTGCTATTCGTTCATTCTTTTCCCACTCCATCCACAAACCACCGCTTCCTGCTCCACAGCATACGCTCAAATTACGATTAAATTCTTCAACTTCCAAGAGTTCTAAACCGGGAATACATTTCAAGCAATTTCTTGGTTCTTCGTAAACACCATTTTTTCTGCCCAATGTGCAGGGATCGTGATAAACCACTTTTTTATTGAATTCTTTGGATGGTTTGATTGTGCCTTCATCGATAAGTTTAGATAAAAACTGGGTAATGTGAAGAGTTTCAAAATCCGCACCAAATTCCGGGTACTCATTTTTGAAGGTAGTAAAACAATGAGGTGAGCTGACCAGAACGTTCTTTACCCCGGATCCTGAAAACTCTTTGATGTTTGTCTTACAAACCTCTGTAAAAACTTTTTCTGCTCCTACTTTTCTGATCGCTTCACCGCAGCATCGTTCTTTTTCACCCAAAATCCCAAATGAGATATCATATTGCTGCAAGATCTTCGCTGTTGCTTTTGCTACATTTTGAATTCTGGAATCGTATGCCGGCAGACAGCAGGGAAAATACAAATGATCCATTCCTTCCTGAAATTTCGGAACATTTAGATCAATAGCCCAATCAGCTCTTTTTTCAGCCGGCTCACCAAGCGGATTTCCCACATTCTTTATTTTTTGAGCTGTAGATTTCAAAGTTTCGGGATAAGATCCAAAATCTACCAATAATCTTCTGGCAGCTCGCAGAATGCTGGGAGTATCAATGCCGTGCGGGCATTGAGTTACACATGCATCGCAACCTACACAACGATAAATTTTATCAATTTCAGCAGCAAGTTCATCCTTATCCTCACTGCTGGCAACCATTCCCATTGAAGTTTCCAAAGAAAATCGATAGACGGGAAAATTGTACATATCTACTTGAAACCAGGGACAGATACTAGTACATTTTCCACATTGATAACATTTGTAAATGTCTTCAGCACCCTCTTCGATAAGTACTTCTCTGATCTCGTCGTTTATATCTTCATTTATTATTTTTTTAGCCAAGCAGTGCCTCCATCATATTCGCTATCTGAGTATCCTGCAGATTTTTCTGTTGCGTTGCTCCAGATGGACAAATCGTGACACAACTTCCACAACCTACACATAACGCTTCTTTAACTTCTACTACTCCTTTTCTCTCGTTAAAAACTCTTGCTTCATAGGGGCAAACAGGAATGCACATTTTGCAGCCGGAACAAACATCTTCGTCCACAATGGCAATTTGAGGATCAAGTGAAAGCTCTGGTTGTGAAAACATCTGCAATACTTTGGTAGCAGCCGCAGAAGCTTGTGCAACTGTATCCGGAATATCTTTGGGAGAATGACAGCAGCCAGCCAGCATAAAGCCGGGAACCATAGATTCTACTGGTCTTAATTTGGGATGTATCTCACTGAAAAATCCATTTTCATTCGTTTGAATTCTAAGTTTACTGGAAAGCTCTACAGCTTCCATTGTAGGAATGATGGCTGTTGCCAAAACGACCATATCACATACAATCTTAAATTTTCTACCGGTGAGAGTATTATACGACCAGACAACAAGCTTATCTTTTTCTTTGATGACACGTGCTGGTTTTCCGCGAATATAAAGAACATTCTCATGATCTTTAACCCTGGTGAAAAACTCTTCATAATCTTTCCCTGCCGTTCTTACATCAATATTGAAAACAATTGCTTCCCCATCAGGAACCTGATGTTTGTAAAGATGTGCATGTTTGGCATTATACATACAGCAGATCTTCGAGCAATATGGCATATGATGTTCTGGATCGCGAGAACCGATACAGGAAAGAAATGCTATTCGCTTTGGAATTTTTCCATCCGATGGACGTAAAATTTCTCCTTCTGTTGGACCGGAAGCAGAAACCATCCTCTCAAACTGCAAACCAGAGATCACATCCTCATATTTTCCAGCACCATATTCCCTGAAATTTTCTTTTGGATAAGTATTGTATCCGGTAGCCAGAACGATCGCCCCAAATTCATCTTCCACAAATGAATCCTGCTGAGTAAAATCTATCGCATCCAGAAGACAGGTTTTCTGACAGATACCGCATTTGCCGTCAAATCGAAAATAAAGACAGTTGTCGCTATCAAGAACCGGTTTATTAGGAACAGCCTGAGGGAAGGGAGAATAAATTGCCTTCCTTTTGCCTAATCCTTCATCAAATTCGGAAAGTACTTTGGTAGGACATTTCTCTGTACAATCTCCACAACCTGTGCACTTATCATGATCCACATAAGCAGCTTTTCTACGGATCTTAACTTTGAAATTTCCAATTGTTCCTGATACATTTTCTACTTCAGAGTATGTAAGCAGCTCAATATTTTCGTGTTTTCCTGCATCTACCATTTTCGGAGTGAGGATACATTGTGAGCAATCTAAAGTGGGAAAAGTTTCAGAAAGCTGAGCCATATGTCCACCGATAGATGGATTTTTTTCTACCAGTGTAACTTTGTAACCGGAATTAGCAATATCAAGAGCAGCCTGAATTCCTGCAATTCCTCCGCCAATGACCAAGGCTTTCTGTGTAACCGGAACTTTTATCGCATCAAGAGAATTGTTCAGATTGATCTTTTCGAGCACCGAGTTGATTATGGAAATCGCTTTGGGAGTAGCTTTGTTCATATCAGAATGAACCCAGCTGCACTGCTCGCGGATATTGGCAATTTCCAGAAAATAGCGATTCATGCCGGTTGTTTCTGCTGCTTTCCTGAAAGTTTCTTCATGCAGGGAAGGTGTACAGCAGGCAACAACAACTCGTTCCAGTTTATCTGACTTAATCGTATCCGTGATCAAATTCTGTCCTGGTTCAGAGCACATATATTTGTAATCTTTACAACTAATTACATTCTTATTTTTTCCGATTTCCTCTACAACCTTTTCTATATTAACGGTTGCACTAATATTCTTACCGCAATGACAAACGAAAACTCCAGTTTTATTCATTTAATTTCCCAAAAATTAACAATTCTATCAAAGTTTAATTTCTTACAATTCAGCAATTTTCTCTTTCAACACGGGAATTACTTTAAACAGGTCATCTACGATTCCATAATCAGCTTCATGAAAGATGGGTGCATTTGCATCTTTATTGATGGCAACTATCGTTTCGGCACCTTTCATTCCTGCCACGTGTTGGAACGCACCGGAAATACCTATCGCAATATATAGTTTCGGTTTTATCACTTTTCCAGATGAACCAACCTGCCTGTCTTTGGGAAGCCAATCGGCATCCACAATGGGACGTGAGCAGGCAACAACTCCGCCAATGGAAGCAGCAAATTCTTCGATCATTGCCAGGTTATCCTGTTCTTTTATACCTCTGCCAATTCCGACCACAATATCGGATTTGGTAATATCCACATCTCCGGCGACAGCTTCGATGTATTCCAGAAATTTGCGGTAATCAGGAACTTCTGAAACAGGTGAATCAAGCTTTATAATTTCCGCTTTCAAACTACTTTCAGCTGCTGAAAAAGAGCCGGCACGAAGAGTTAACATATAAGATGAATTTTCCCGCAGCAATACTTTTGCTGCTAATTTACCATCAAACATATGTCTTACAACTCGCAGATTGGAATCAGCAATTTCTATTGCCAGACAATCGGTAGTGAATGGTAAATTCAGTTGAGTTGCCAAAGCTGGACACAGATCCATTCCAAAAGCAGAATGCCCGATCAAAAAGAGAAAGGGATTATCTTTCCGAATCAGATCTGCAAGTGCGATCTGATATGTTTCAGCATTAAATTCTTTGAAAACTTCATTATCGAATACTATAATCTTGTGAGCTTGAGATTCTATTTTTTCTACAATTTTTTCTGTATTAAACCCAAGAATTACAGCTGTAACTTTGGTATTATTGTCTTCGGCAAGTTTTCTGCCATAAGCTAGAAGTTCATAACTTATATCTCTAATTTCGTCCTGACGATGTTCAATTAATATATATATTCCAGACATACCTTCCTCCTAAAGTAAACCTTTATCTTTAATAATTCCAGCAAGTTTCGCTGACGATTCTGCCGCTGTACCATCGAGAATTTCAACTTGTTTGGAAATGGGAGGAACATACAATTTTTCCAAAGTGGAATTGCTGATAAATTCAGATTGGGCTAATTCATCTTTGCCAATAACCTGGATCTCTTTTTTTGCTGCTCTTCGAATAGCAATGAGCGAAGCATAGCGTGGTTCATTTATTCCAGTTTGGATTGTAAAAAGGGCAGGAAGCGCAACATCGAGATGTTCAATAAGACCGCCTTCCAGTTCACGCTGCACATCTGCTCTATCTTCATTTGCGTCAAAATCGATAACCAGAGCTGCATGAGGAATTTCCAGCAGTTCCGCCAGAGTTAAACCAATTTGCGAATAAGCATCATCCGTGGAAATACAACCGGTAAAGATAATATCATAACTCAGGTCTTTAATAACTGATTTTAAAATTTGAGAAGTCTGGAAGGCATCTAGTTCATCAAAATCTTCAGCTTTGATCCTGATAGCATTATCTGCACCTTTAGCCAGAGCAATCCGCAAAGTTTCCTCTGCATCTTCATCACCCAGAGAAATTACAGTGATCTCACCACCGAATTTTTCCTTCATCAAAGCAGCTTCTTCCAGGGCATAAGTATCAGATTCATTCATATCGAAAGTTAAACGATCTTTCTCGATATCCTTACCGGTAGAATCGATCTTCACTTCTGCTTCTGCAGTTTGCGGAACACGTTTAATACATACAATAATGTCCAAAATTACCTCCTTAGATTTATATTATTACAATCGTTTTTTTATATAACGTTATCGTGTGCGGAATAAATTTTACTTTTTTTGATGTGATCCTTTGGTGTTCGGAGCTTATTTTCTTAAATTTCATGTTGCAATAAAATTTATTTCTAAATTGGTGAGTCAAGGAATTAATAAGTATTATATATAAATTGTATAGTTAAACTTTTATTACAATTAATTTTAGTGGGTCTAATTATCAAGTAATGATTTTAATTCAGATTAAATACTGTTCAATACTCCAATTAATTTAACATTCATATAATTTGTTTTTATAAGTTTTATCAGATTCCATTGAAATTGGTATAAATTACTAAAACAACATTCTAATCCAGAATCGTCTATAATCCTGATACCAATATCCCATGCGGGAATTAGTTTCAACAAAACATACACTACTCATATTTATTTGTTTGCTATAGTAGGTATAAAGCATGGTTCCTTCCTGTAGAATTACTGGTCGAAGTTTCGTTTTGAACATTGCGTAAATAATCCCCAGCTGATCACGCTCGCTAAACCTAAAAATCTGCGATAAAACTTCCAGGTATAAAGCTTCAAAATCAGAGTTATGTGCCCGGCCCATTACTTTACTCTGAACAACAGGAATATCGAAAGGTAAACTTACTGATTCAAAAAAATCTTTTTGTTTTTCAACTTTTTCTGGATGCAGACATCTCCTCAGTTTAATAATTGCTTCATATTCATCGAGCCAGCTTTGTCTGGAAGAATGTTTTGTTATAATAAATTTGTGTTTTTCAATTCTGCTAAATAGCTTTTCCAGTTTCAAAGATCGATTTGTAATAATTACATCACTATCAAGCCAGATGCTGCTTCTTATGTTTTTAAACAGCAGCGGAATTGCCCATTTAATGAAGCGATTCTGGTAAGTATTTCCTGGCAGCCAATTGGGAATCTCATCTATCAGTATAACTTTTAGCCATCGAGGATATTCAGCTAATTTTGTTTCTTTGGATGTAACAATGATAACAAGGATTTTATTTTTTTTTGCAAGTTTATTTACAGCTTTCGAATCCGTTAATCTTTTAATTGTCTGGTTAAAATATTTTTGGCCAAAAGGTGCTGTAATAATGGCACGATCTGCTTTAAAATAATCGAGATCATATTCTTTTTTTACCCTATTAATCGATACTTTGATCTTATCTTCTTGAATCACTTCTTTTCTCCAAATTCCTTTTACTTATCAAGTGCATTTCATTCCTCTAAAATTCTACAGAATTTATCTAATTTCTACTGGGTATTTCTGCAAGCAAAAATTCGTTTGACAGAGAACATTGATCAAATGGATAGAATTCTGATATGGATAAAATAAAAAATAAAACTATAAGTAAATTAGAGATTCGAGCCTATACTCCAGATGATGAAGATCAGGTCATTAAACTCTGGATCGATTGTGGGTTAGTTGTTCCTCAAAATGATCCGATCAAAGATATACACAGAAAACTTAAGGTGAATCCGGAATGGTTCCTGATCGGAGAAATATGTGGAGAGCTAATAGCAACCTGTATGGCAGGATATGAAGGACATCGCGGTTGGATAAATTATCTGGCAGTTTCACCGGAATTTCAGAGAAAAGGATATGCCCTTGAAATCATGCAAAAAGCAGAAGAATTGCTCTCTGCTGCTGGATGTCCCAAGATTAATCTGCAGGTTAGAACTTCCAACATTAGAGTAATCGAGTTTTATAATAGTATTGGCTACAATACCGATGCGGTAACCAGCCTGGGTAAACGACTTGAGCCCGATTAAGTCAAATGCAAAATTTAAAATTATTGACAATTAGGATACAAGAAAAACAACCTTAATATATGAATAAAATTAAAAAAGTGTTTAAAGGATAAATTATGGATTTAAAATTGGCAGTATTAATAGATGGTGATAATATCCCCTCCGCTTATGTAAAAGAGATGATGGAAGAGATAGCCAAATACGGCAACCCTACCATTAAAAGAATTTATGGTGACTGGACGAATCCCAAACTTTCAAAATGGAAAAAGGTGTTGTTGGAAAACGCTATTACTCCCATCCAGCAATATGGCTACACTACCGGCAAGAATGCCACCGATTCTGCTATGATCATCGATGCAATGGATGTTCTATACTCTGAAAAAGTGAACGGTTTCTGCCTGGTTTCCAGCGACAGCGATTTTACCAGGTTAGCAACCAGGTTGCGGGAAGCTGGTATGATGGTATTTGGCATTGGGGAAAAGAAAACACCGAACCCATTTATTGTGGCTTGTGATAAATTTATATATATTGAGATCCTTAAAAACATGGCAGAAGAAAACGAATCAGAAGCCGCCAAGAGCAAATCTCCGCAGAAAAGCAGCATAGACAAAGTAACACCCAAAGTAATAAAGCTGATTTCTTCAACTATCTCGGATCTGGCTGATGATGACGGTTGGGCTTTTCTGGGAGATGTGGGAAATCTTCTGCAAAAAAAACAGCCTAACTTCGACTCCAGGAATTACGGATTTCAAAAACTTACACCACTTATAAAATCAATTAAGAAATTTGAAATTGAACAACGCGAAAGCTCACGAAGCAGCATTAAATTGATATATGTGAGAAATAAAGCCAAAAGAACTAATTAATTGATTACAATAAAATCGAACACGAACTTTGTAAAACGGATCTTCTCGGAAGTTCCTGAAACCTATGAAATTACGAATCACGTTCTTACACTTGGATTTGATATCTTGTGGCGAAAACGAGCTGCCGGAATTGCTGCTGGGCATGGTGGAAAAAGCTGGGTTGACATGTGCACAGGCACGGGAGAAACTGCTGCTTATTTAAGCCGATCAGCACCGGAAGGAACAAAAGTAATGGCTGTAGATTTCTCACCGGAGATGCTGATTGAAGCACGCAAAAAACCGGAAGCAAAACAGATAGAATTTATAATTTCCGACATAAAGGAACTACCTTTCCCTGATGCCAGTATTGATGTGATTAGCATCTCATTTGCTACACGTAATATTAATTTGAATAAAGATATATTGATTAAGAGTTTCAAAGAATTTTATCGAGTTTTAAAACCGGGCGGACTTTTCGTGAATCTGGAAACCAGCCAACCATCTTTTATCTTGATAAGAAAATTATTTCATCTCTATATTAAACTTTTCGTAAAACATGTTGGAAGTCGAATTTCCGGTTCAAAGGCAGGTTATTCTTATCTTTCTAAAACCATTCCCAAGTTTTATTCTGCGCCTGAACTAGTTGATATTTTGAAAGTAGCAGGATTTCAGGAAGTCACTTTCCAACAGATGCTGTTCGGCGTAGCAGCAATACATCAGGCATACAAAAATAATTCTTAAACCGATCACAACAATGGTAAACCATCTATAATTTCTCTACGAGATCTTTATATTTTAATAATGCCTTTTTTCCATTTTCTGTAATATCATAAACTCCTCTATCCACACGCTGGAACCAACCATAAAAATTCTTTCCTAGAATAGAAAGCGTTTTATCTCCCGTTCCCATTTCCTTTAAAGTTTTTGGTGAAGTTGGTCCTGATTTCTGTAAATATGCTGCGATCTTAATTGCGTTTTGCCGGTAAACTGTAACGACTTTACGTTTTGATGAACCACCGATATTTAGATTTTCTCTTCGCTGAGATGCTTCTTTTAATACAGATTTTCTGCGCTTTTTATACTTCCTGCGCTGAAATGGAATAGGATGAAAAACCACTTCTACAAAATCCAATTCGACATCCACAAAAATTAAACCGATCTCTAATCTGCGCAGAATATGTCTCACTCCTTTCCAACGTGTTTTCTGAGTGCGGTTGCTTGGTCGAGGAATTGCCACATAAACAGCATCAGTAACTCTTTGCCTGTCGGTAGCCTGGATCAACAAAGGAATATTTACATTTAGTTTCAGTTCAATTATAATGAGCTCATCATCTTTAGTTGCAGTTATATCACAGTTCTTTACCTCAGCACGAACTGTGTAACCGTTTGCTTCAAGATATTTTTTTACTGGTGGGAAAAGATCGGTTTCCTTCATAATTTCAACCTAAAATTTTCTCAGATATGAATTTGCTATATCATTAAAACGGGTATCCTTAGAGCCCCGATCAAGGCGTAGATGGCAAAAAGTGAGTAAAAATCTGTCTTTCTGAGATATTCTTTCACCTACCCTCATGAAGAATCCCAGATTTTCCATAACATCATTATTATTCATTCACATCTACCCAAGAATGTGATTTTTCCAATTTTATTTTATTGATTAATGCAGTAATTGTGTTTTCAAGATTCATTTCCGACTTTTTTCCTCCTGCGAAATCTTAAAATCAAAGCAATGAAATTAAATTTGAGGTGTCAACAGAATCGTAAAAATGAATTAATTGATATCTTTATAATTTGCAAAAAATTGATCGAGATTATTTAAATGGTTTTTAATAGAAAACACGATCCAGCGCTAACTGGATCGTGTGTCAATATTAAGAGAATATTGACATAAAGAACTTTTAAGGCTCTGAAGATCTCTACCGATAGGAAGAGAGAGGGTTGACTAACAGCAAAGACCCCACACCTTTTTATATTACCTATTATATATGCAATCTCAATGCCATATTACAAATTAATTTTTCATGCGTACTAAATTATTGTATTACAATATGTTAAGCATGTGATATTTTATTCACTTATTTTAAACTTCTAATTTGGTGGGTCAAAATTACTCAATTTACTCCAAATAATGTCCCTGATTTGTCCCAAATTTAAAAAAGATTTCCCAAGATAGATTTGAAGAGATTCCTCTTCTGTATCATAATTCCTGCGAAACTGTAATAAATCAAATAACAATTTGAGCATTCATATTTTTTGAAACCTGGTATCAATTTCTGCCATTTACGTCGTTTTAGTCTTCTGAAAGAACTTTTATTACACTTCGGGCATATTATTCTTTTCATTAGTTCTCCCTTGGAATAAAAGAAATTACGAAAATAAGAAAAATCAATAGAGATAAGATGTCAAATTATTTGCAGTTTTTAAGCCTTCCTTCTGCTTACAGAATAGTAGAAGGAAGGCAAATAAAGTATCGTTTATTTCAATAGAATTATTTTTTTTGTAAGCTGGTATGAAGAGCTTTTCATTTTATACAAATATAATCCAGAGGTTAATTTCTTACCATATTCATCAGTTCCGTTCCAAACGATCTGGTGAGTTCCTCTGTCTAGTTTTTCATCAACAAGTGTAGTGATCTTCTGTCCCAATATGTTATAAATTGATAATTCTATCTTTTCATTATTTATCAGAGAGAGCTCAATTGTAGTTGAAGGATTAAATGGATTAGGATAGGCTGATAAATTTGGTTTTTCTGGTGAAAGAACAATTTCTGAATGTGCTGGAGCAAGAAAAAAACCTTGTGCCCAACGTGTATTGCATAATGGAAAATCAATATTAGAAACTTCATCAAGAACAAATTCACCGTAACCTTCATTTAACTTATAATAACTAATAAGACCTGGTTCATAACCATTTAAATATTCAAGCAGAACTTCTTGGATTTCAGCCTGATCTCTAAACACATTCCATACTCTTAACTCATCGATTACTCCTACAAAACTTTTAGTAAGATCCGCAGAATTTCCCAGCATCAGATCATAACCTGAATTCTCTGCCACAGCTCCTGCAGGGATAGTGGTCTGATTTGACATCATAGAGATTCCATTTATGTACATCGTTACATTATCTACTCCGTCATAACAAACTGCAATATGCTGCCACTGATTCAGATCAATAGAAGTTTCCGGCGTGGTAGAAGTGCTGATCGTTCCATCCTCATGTTCAATTTGCAGAACTAAACTTTGATCATTATAAAGTGGGAATGTGTTATTCAGAAAAACTGAAATTACTGTTTTGTCAAAGATACGACCTAATCCAAAATTAGCATCAGGACCAAAATCAGTTGGATAGATCCAGGCTTCCATGGTAAAAGCAGTTGCAAGTTCAGGAATTTCTGATGCAGAACAAGTTACGTTACTATCATCTCCGTTAAATTCCAAGGCACTGTGACCATTGAAAACTCGAATATAGTCTTCTTTTAAAATACTGTTATTCACACCATCATAAGAAATCGTTAACTGTACATCATAGTAGCCGGGTTCCTCGTAAGTCCAGGTTGGATTTTGTTCATTAGAATCGGTGATCCCATCATTGTCAAAATCCCAGGCCCAATTATCAATCATGCCCGTAGATTGATCTGCAAACTGGATTTGAAGTGGAGCGTGACCGGATTCCTGATCTACTTCAAATTCGGCTGATAAATTGATCAATTCCATAAGCCAGGCATCATTTTTTCCTTCTCCATCAGAAGCAGTGTAACCAGCAATCACAATCGAGCCATCATCTTTCTGAATGATCGAATTTCCACACTCGGAACCAATTCCGCCTTTGGTTGTTCTTTCTATTTCATTTCCATCAGCATCCAGAATCATCAGAAACATATCTGAGTATCTAACATACTGGTATTTAAAAGACCCGCAAACTATCAGATTATCTGAATTTGCATCTTCCAAAATTGAATATCCAAAATCGTAATATACTTCCAATTCCAGATTTGTTTTCCATAGTTCATTTAATTCTGAATCAACTTTGAGCAGTGCCACATCCATTAGCTCGTTTAAATGCTGGGAAGTGTGCCCAACAACGCAAAATCCACCGTCAGAAGTTTCACAAATATCAAATCCCACATCGTAATCGTTCTGATGAGTTCCCATTGTCCAGTAAGTATTTTCCAACAAAATGTTGCCATCGTCATCTATTTTGATAATGTAAATTTCTCTATTTCTGCCCGTGCTTCCTGGAAAAGGGAGATCGAAAAGCCCTGTAGAGCCACAAAGAATATAATTACCGTCACTGGTTTGTTTGATGCTGTAAGCAGTATCGGATTTGTCACAACCATAAGTTTCTTCCCAGATCACACTGCCGTTATCATCAATTTTGACCACGTAAATATCATCTTCTCCCAGTCCGTAGGAAGCTGTGTAGCCGCAAAGTAAATAGTTTCCGTCAGTTGTTCTACAAATCGATTCTGCTGTATCAAAATCCTCTCCACCAATTGTTTCATACCAAACCTGATTTCCCGAAAGATCAACTTTCAAACAGAAGATATCGAAAGATCCATTTTCGGTAGTGTATCCTGTAATTAAAAAGCCATCTCCGCTGTTGGAAACACAAACTCCTTCTGCATTTTGCCAGCCAGTTTCACCATAAGATTGTGTCCATTCTTCTGTACCTGTTTCATCCGTTTTTATCAGAAAAACATCAGATTTATCAGCTCCATCTGAATTTGTATATCCAACTATTAAATATCCGCCATCCGGTGCTATAGACACAGAATTTGCGGCATCTGAATTGGTTCCGCCGAAGGTTTCTTCCCAGGCTGTTTGTATTGTTGCATTGCATATTAAAGTTATCGAGAAAATAACACAAAATATTAGTGTTTTCTTATTCATGATATCCTCCTAATTTTCCAATGCAGTTATAGCTGTGAGGACAGCATAAATGTTTTGCATAGCATAATATTGTCCGCGCATTGTAGAAACAATATTTCCGTCGATCACGGGCGGGATTTTCTGTCCGATGCAATTTGCGCCGGCATCCACAATTTCAGTTTGCCATGTACTAGGACATTGAACATTCACGCCTTGAAGTACATCAGCGGCAGCCAATACACGTATAGAGGAACAACTTGTAAACAAGATCAAATCTGCATTATCTGCTGCTACTACTAAATCCAGAGCTGCCTGGCTGTTAATAAGCTCGATACACGGATTCCCCACATACGAGCTGGAAGACATTAGCATAACACAATCATAAAGTGAAACATCGGTGATATCCTGAATGAGAATATCGACCGTAACAGGTGGACAACCAAGTGGTGCAGCATAACCTGAACAGGGTTGCACAGTTGCATTCACTGCAGTTGTTGTGACGTCCCATCCTAACTGCTCAAACATTTCATAATAACACTGATAGTTTGCGCCGTAGTTATTTGGCATAACTACCAAAGCTTTCACATCCTGGGCTGCCAATCCCAGATAACACATCAAAATTAAAAGTGGGATGATGAGTTTTTTCATTTTTTTTCCTCCGTTTTATTTAAGTTTTACATAAGTATTCCACTTATTATTGAAAAGTCTTTGCGAGGAATCTTACATAGGTTTTCTATCGAAGCAATCTAATCATCTAATTAACTGAGAATAATAAGATTGCTTCGTTTGTAACAGCATTAAGAAAACTCGCAACGACATTCATTTGTACTTTTCACAAAAATACTTTATTATGCAAAACTCAGTTATGTTCTACAACCTAAACCACGCATTAAATATTTAACTTCCATATAGAAATGTGAATCAGGGAATCTGGGATGTAAAATGTATTGATGCACAATTCCAAATAATGATTTCAAGAAAAAATTCGTTG
The DNA here is from genome assembly GCA_003647825.1 of Candidatus Cloacimonadota bacterium. Taxonomy (GTDB): domain Bacteria; phylum Cloacimonadota; class Cloacimonadia; order Cloacimonadales; family TCS61; genus B137-G9. Next base: position 1,928 of record QMNP01000007.1, on the reverse strand, counting down.
CCAGATCAATATCTATTTCACTATCAAAAGTACCGTCATTAATTCCTGTTTCGATAATATCTCTCGCAGTTTTTTCCAGGCTGAAATCTGAGTTATTCATTTCGTATCGCACAGCAGGACTTAATACTTCCTTTTCGCCGTGTTCTGCCACATCATAAATCTGCATCAAACGATAATATGAAGGTGTTTGTTTGAAAAAGTTGAAATACACTGAAGCATAAGCCATCAGCTTCTCACTACTTGAATTTGCGTTGTCGATAGCAGTTCGATATGCAGGTTCACTTTTATCAAATTCATAGAGAACAACCAGCATCAACAAATCCAATTTATTTTTGAAATACGAATACAAAGTACGCCTGGTGAATTCTGCCTTTTTTGCAATTTCTTCCATAGTTACTTTTTCGTATTCTTTGGATAGGAACAACTCTCTTGCTGCGTTTACTATATCCATTTTCCGCTGCAGCATTTCTCTTTCTTTTCGTGTCATTAACATTCTCCTAATTTATTTTACAATAGAGTTTTATCTTTACATTTGTGTAATAACAGGACGTATTAAATTTATTAATTCTCAATCTGATTTCCTTTATTTCATTAACAGCATTTTATGAGAAATTATTTGATTTTCTGTTTTCAGTTTGGCAAAATATATTCCGGATGAGACGGGATTGCCAGTTTGGTCTGTTCCGTTCCAAATTATGGAGTGTGTCTTTTTTTTTGATGCAGCAGCAAAAGAATTGCTGCACTCTAAAGTTTTCACTTTCTGTCCTTTCAGATTATATATTATCAGTTCGGTGTCTTCAGTGGTTTCGGTGTTTGATGAAAACGAAATCGTCGTTGCTGGATTAAAGGGATTGGGATAATTAGTTAAATTGGTCTTAATCACTGGTAATTGATTATTTGTGTTTCCGACTGGCTCCAGTTCAATTCCCTGAATCCATTGTGCCGTTTCGACGATGCCCATCGTGTTATCTGTTTCATCAAAAATATATTCTCCGTAAGCTTCGTTCAACCGCCAGTAGTGAATCAGATCTGCTTCGTAGCCATTTAGATAATGATTCATGTTTGCCAGAATATCATTTTGATCTTTGGTAACATTCCATACCCGAACTTCATCAATAATTCCATCAAAACTTTTAGAGAGATCAGCGATGTTTCCAATGATTATATCTGCATCGAGATTACTTTCCAAATCTCCAGCTGGAGCAGTTGGCTGGTAAAACATAATGTTATATCCGCCTACAAACATTTTTACTTCATCGATCCCATCATAACTTATTGCGATGTGCTGCCATTGGTTCAATCCAATTGAGGTTGCCGGAGTTGTTGATGTACTCAAAGTTCCATCGGAATGCATCATTTGCACTACCAGGCTTTGATCCTGAAAAAGAGGAAATGTGTCGGAAAGAAAAATCGAAATGGAATATTTATCAAAGATCCTGCCTAAACCAAAATTTGTGTCAGGCCCATAGGAATAGGGATAGATCCAGGCCTCAATAGTAAAAGCTCCATTGATTTCAGGAACAGTGGAAGCAGGAATATTAATATTGCTGTCTTCCCCATTAAATTCCAGAGCACTGTGACCATCGAAAACATTGATATAGTTCTCGCTCAAAAAAGAAGACGTATTTGTTCCAGAAGTTACTTCCAAAAATACTGAGTATACTCCTGGAGCATCATACACAAAAGTTGGATTCTGTTCATTGGAATCGATAACACCGTCATTCTGAAAATCCCAGGCCCAGCTGTCGATCTCTCCCAAAGACTGATCTTCGAAAACAACTTCTAATAGTGCGTGACCGCTAGTTGGTTCTGCGTCAAAAATGGCTGCAAGATTCAGGTTATCCCACCAGCGAATTTCGTTGGCATGCCTACCTCCGGCCACAATATCAATATCATCATCGTTATCTACATCACCCACGTTCAAAGGC
>QMNP01000006.1 GCA_003647825.1 Candidatus Cloacimonadota bacterium | reverse complement strand
TGGCAAATGGATGTATATGACTGGCACTTTATAGTTGGCTCCTATGATGGAGAATACTCAGAAACTAAAGCAGAAATAAAAATCCATATTTATGATGAAGGTTTTGAGAATTCAAAGATCGTTGATAAATGGGCAAACCATGCTGATAATAACGCAGTTTCTCTAGGTGGATGGCCAACTAGTATTTCATGGTTTGGGGCTTTTACCTGCATTGATGCTACGGTTGATGAAATTAGAATCCTTGATGGAATTTATGATCCAAGTCAGTTAACAGACATAATGAATGATACTTTCTTTATATCGGAAGAAAGAATATTAAGTATTAAAGAATATGCGAAGTAGGAGCTAGAATGAAAGAAAGCAGTATTTTCTATCCTGAAATCCAAATGTATAAGTGGTGGTCTAAGATCCGCTGGTTTATTGTAATGGTGCTGTTTGCTATTGGGATTTTACAGGTTACTAATATTAATAATACATACCCGATTATTATTTTCGTTGTTGTTTTTATTGGAATAAGTATCTTGAATGTTTTGTTTCATTTGCAAATAATAAAAACAAATACTTTGTGGGGTACTTTACAGGTCCTTTTCGATATTATATTTGCTACACTGGTTGTACATTTAACCGGAGGTTTAAGCAGTTCTTTTGTCTGGATCTATCTGATCGCAGTAATAACAGCAAGTATCTCAATTGAATCTTCTGGTGGAATTATAGCTGCAATGATAGGCAGCATGAGTTTACTTGCCTTATTATTGATGTATAATTTCAAGATTTTAATGCCTGTTAATGGAGCGGAATTTGACCCTAACATACAAACACAAACTATCTTTTTGATCTCCTATACTGGCTTATTCAGTGGAATCGCCTTCATTTCTTCTTTCATCAGCGATCTTATAAAAAGAATCTCAGAAGCCACAAAATTAAGTAAAAAGTATTTAGACGATAAAGATGAAGAAATTTCTGAAAAACAAGAGATGATACTACAGAATAAAAAGAAGATCGAGGAATATAAAGAAGTCGTAACTGCAGCAGCTGAAATCGCTTCTTTAGATCATGATATAAATAATCCATTAACTATAATATCTCTCTCTATAAGAAGAATAATAAAAGCAGCCGGTGATTATAAAGATGAAAAATTATCAAAAACCGGAAACCAAATGACCGAGGCTATAAATCATATAAATAAGTTGCTTACAAGACTACAAAAAATTAAAAATCTTAAGATTATTCAGGAAGAAAGAGATAAAGAAAAAATATAGAGATTGAAATTAAAGCGGGGATTGATATGAAAAAACATATTATAATAGTTGATGACGAGCCTAGTATAAGAGAGCTTTGTAAGGAATTGTTAGAAGACGAGGGTTATAAAGTAACAGTTGCTGTAGATGGCCAGGATTGTCTTGATAAGATGGATGTTGAAGTTTTCGATCTATTTTTAACTGATATGGCTATGCCCAGGATTGGTGGTTTGGAATTGATGAAAATGATAAAAGAAAAGCAACCTCTGGCAGTAATTGTAATTCTTACCGGATTTTCCAGTGTCGAAGGTGCTGTTAAGGCAGTTCATGCTGGTGCTTTCCAATACTTGTCGAAACCTATCAATGCTGAAGAACTATTCAGTGTTGTAAAGGCTGGACTACAATATTCAGAAGATCTATATGGCCCGTTACAAAAAGCATTTGAACCTGCAAGTGAATCAGTGCATAAAGGAGAACCGATCATTCTTCATGACTTCACACCAGAACAGAAAATTGATTTCATGGATTTGGGTATAACGAAACAATATGAAGAAGGTGATGCAATCAAAATTGCTGACGGAAGTGTAGGCTCTATAATTATTGTAGAGAGTGGAGAAATCTCTATGTGGCTTAATAATACTACTGTGGATTATTTGCAGAAATGGGACACCTTTGGTGAAGAAAGTTTTATAAAAGCTGCAACTTCATTTATTACTTTAAGGGCTGAAACGCAGGTAAAAGTTAAGCATTTTGAACGTAAGAAAATTCTGGATTTTTTCGTTTATAAAGGCGAAAAATTAATGAAAAGATTTATGATCAATTTGGTGAATAGTATGTTCTTCAAATGGAGAAAATCTATGCAGCGTATAGTGATGCTGAAGTTGATGACTGGTGAAAACGATTGATTATTGCAGGAATTATTTATTTTAGATGAGGATTGTTACATGAATAAATTTTATATAATATTATTGATTTCATTCCTAATAATTTCCTGTTCGAAAAAACAGGAAAAAGAAATCCAAACTGACTCTAAAAACATAGCTAAACAGGAAAATTCAGGATTGGATTACCCACAACTCAGGGAATCGAAAACCAGTAAACAAACGGCACCACGGATCGAAGCTCTTTTCACTATAAATCCTGATGCTTTAAATCTGACTGATTTGAATAAAGTTACTAAAGTGTTCGATGATATCACTAAAATAACATTTCAAATGATTAATGCTTCTGGCGCCAAACAAGAGCAGCTTGTTAATCAGGCAAACAGAATTGTTAAACGTTATGGATATAAAAATCTTCGAGATTACGGCAATCACCTTGAAGAGTATACTTGGGCTGCTGGAACATACTTAAGAGTGCAAACAGTTAATGAAGTTTTTGCTGATAATCCGCATTCTAAGATTGCTTCAACTATGGAAAAAAGTTTAAAGAACCGGTTAAAGAAACAAAAGATATCTAACAGAGACCTTGATTTGATAAGAGCAAACTGGTATAAAATTGATAAAGTCCTTAAAACTATGGAAGAGATGACGTTAGCAGCAGATAAAGTAGATTCAGCTAAATATAAATAAATATCACAAAAATTATTAGTCTATATATTAAAATTTCGTGTAAAACAGCGCATAATACATTTTTTTTTATACATTTCATTTTATTATTCAAAGCTATAACTCTTCAACTCGGAATATTTTAAATCAGTATCTTCTTATGAATATTAAGGTTACGTCTCTAATCGTAATTACTAAGCTTTAGGTTATTGTTGCTTTAACTATCTCAATTGCAATATGTTACATATTAATTGCTTGACACATATTTTTTACTGTATTCATTTGACCTTATAATAGTAAAAAGACGTCCATAAACTGAGGGGGATTATGAGTTTTTCATTTCTGAATGAAATGCAACTTGCTCTACCAGATTCACTTGCAGGCACCGCAAGATTTAAAGCTATCAATAAAATGATTGCTTATCATATTTCCTGGCAGCAAGAAGCTCAATCTAATCTTAAACAATTATTAAGTGAAATGAAAAACTTCGGTGCTCTGGATATGGATTTCGGTGGACCCGGCTCGAATGGGAAGATCTGGTACAGGATTTATGGAGACACTTCTCCTAAGGAAGATGATCGTTCATTAGCTTATGATGAAGTTACATCGATGCTGTTGTCTGTTCTTACAAATGAACAAAAAGTATTGCTTTTCAATGAGAAGTATCTTGTCTTTTCATTAAGCATGAAATTTGAAGAAGGTAAAAATGAGCATCGCTTCAGAGGAAGTGTATATTATGAGAGTAATACTTTAGTTGCAAATTTTCGCAGAATTAATGAGAAGCTTCTGCCACTGAAAGCTCTTGGATATCCGGAAATTATTTATAAGCGCCTTAATCTTCAGTATGAAAAATCTGGTCTCTATCTGATGACCGGCATTACCGGTTCTGGAAAAACATATTCATTAGACACGATTATCGATATGAATAATCGTAAAAACAAAGCACTCATCATTATCATTGACGATCCTATCGAATATATGCATCAATCTGAGCAATGTATTATAAGACATCGTGAAATTGGTAAAGATATTAAAAATTATGAACAGGCAACAGAGCAAGTTCTTACTCTTGACCCGGATATAATAGTAGTAGGGGAAATGAGAAATAAGCAAGTAGTAGCAAATGTATTGGAAGCAGCAGATACTGGCTACAAAGTGTTTTCCACCTTACATACAAGTTCTGCGATTGAAAGTATTAAACGAATCGTGAGTGAGTTTCCTCAAGAAGAACAAGATAGGATCAGATTCAGATTAGCTGATATTTTGAAAGTTATAGTATCCCAGAAACTTGTACCTGACAAATTTGGCAAACTTGTCTTATGCAAAGAAATTTTATCTGTTGATGCTTCTGTACAGGCGGCAATCAGGAATAATAATCTTAATGAAATTTACCAGATGATGATCGAAGGGAAAAAAATAGGCATGCTCACATTAGAGCAGGATCTTTATACTAACTATATTGCCGGAAAGATTTCTAGAGAATCAGCACTAAATCATGCAAATAATAAAAAAAGATTGAAGCATTTATTTAAGTATTCAATTTAAGATGAATAAATAATTTATGAAAGAGAAAAGAGCATTTGGAATTTTTCAGGACGGGCTGAACATAAAAGTGGCTCAGCTTATTCTCAGCAATGGCATCATTAAAGTTGAAAGCCTTGATGAAACGATCCTGTCTTCTCCCCTCTTTCGTGAAGAAGAAGAAATTAAAGATGAAGTACTGCCAATTTCTCCAGAAGTTGAAGATGAAGATTTTACAGATTTAGAGGACTTGGACGAAGATGCATTTGAACTCCCTGACCTTTCTGATATAGATCAAACTGAAGATATTGAAAAGCTTGATGAGAACGGCGATGAAGTATTGCCGGGGCAAAGAGAACTACAGAACTTCCTGCAGATTTTTCCACTTGATCGCGGTAAGATATCATTTAGTGCAAACGATGAGCAGATAACATATTTTAAATTTGACTCTGATTTTGCTAAGTCTGGTTTAAAAAAGAAACTGATGAAGGAGATGCTTACTCCTAAAGAAATAAAATCAAGAAACTTCACCCTTGGTTATATTCAAAACCCTAATAAATCTGGACTTGCATTTACTCATCGTGGAAGATTTCAATTATTTCATGCACTGAGAGATATAAATCTTGTATTATCAAAAGAAAGGTATTTCTATAGCTACATAGATCCAAATGAAATATCTTTGATGAATCTTATTCGTCACAATTACGAATTCCCTGCTGATGAATTTGTTCTCTTGTTATATATTGGTATCGATTATAAAGTAGGAATCGTAATGCGCGACGGGATGCATATAAAGACTTTCCCGATAATCGTTCCGGAAGCTGATTATGAAACTACAAGACAGGCAATTTACTCAAAAGTAATCCTGGAACAAGATGTTTCTGACATGGCTATCACCAAGAATGTTATCCTTATTGGAGATCATGTTTCAGATTCAGATATCGAATTTTTCAATTCGAAAGCTATGGATGGAGACTTAATTCAGCGACTTACTTTGAAAAAACTCTTTATCCAGGAAGGTACAGGCACTCACATCACAGAAGAGAATATTGCCAGATTCGCAATTCCGATTGCATTGGCCTGGAAAACCCTGGATCCTAAAAATAAAGATTTCTATCACTGTAATCTATTACCTCCCAAGGTTATTGAAAACCAGAAATACTTCAAAATTGCCTGGCATGGATATTTTGTTCTCGCTGGTATTTTCTTCATGGCATATCATGGTACTGTCTCCAATCTTGTTATAAAACACGATATTATAGGATTTCAGAAATCAAATGCTTCACTGGAAATTGAGTTATCTCGTAACAGAGGAATGATAGTAAAGCTGAATGAGATCAAAACAAGACTGACAGAACTTGAATCGAATTTCGAGAAAGTGGAACTCTTATCTGGTAATAAAAATCTTTGGTATTATATTCTTAACACTTTTTCTGAAACACTTGCTGCAAATCCTATTAGTTGGTTAGGAGAAATCACCAGCAATGATACGGGTTTTGATGTTAGTGGTTTTACTACTTCCCGTAGAAGCATAATCACGTTTTCCGAGCTTTTCCCGGATGGAGATATCTCTTCTATTATGAAATATGAAGTTGAAGATCTGACAATTTGGGGATTTGAAATTTCCTATTCTTTCCCGGAAGCTCGATTGATCAAACAGAAGGATTCTCCTGTCACTCAATTAACACAGGAAATTTCTCCCGAAGAAGAAGTAGAACAAGAAATTATTGAAGAGCCTAAAGTTGAACCCAAAATGGTACCCAAAGATGACACTATTACATTTATTTCAGAAGATCAGCTTCTGCAGGAAGCTCTAAATGATACGGAAGAATCAACTACAAGACCTGTTGTTCCAGATGAAATGATAACAAGAGATTATCGTCATATTCTTGATGTTTATTTTGCCGGAGACTATCAAGCAGCTATCCGCCTGTTTGATGAATTCCAGCAGAATTATGATTATCATGATCTCAGTTATGATGCTCTATATTATCAGGGAGAATGTTATTTCTTACTCAATAAATATCAGGATGCAATACGAATATTTACACAAGTTTATAATAAGGGAAAGTATAAGTCTCCAGATGCTTTGATTATGTTGGGTAATACTTGGGAAAAATTAGAAAATTATGAATTGGCAAAAGAAAACTGGATTAGAGTGATCGATGAATTCCCATCAGATGAATTGGCAGTATCAGCTCGCTACAAAATAGAAAAGATGTCGGGTAATTAATATGCGTTATGCTATAAGAAACTCGTTGATCTTACTTGCACTGTTATTATTTGTAGTGATTGTTGTTCTTATTAGCAACGCACAATCGAATAGCAAGCTAAAGAAGCTTCGAAGAAGCCATGAAGAAAGTAGAATGCAGCTGGAAAATCTAAAAGCTGCAAATCCTGATATGCAGGACCAGGAAATGTTTGCCGAAAATCTGGAAAGTCTGGAAAGGCGAGTACAGAGTGAGAGTAAATTTATCAGCAGAGAAAACACTCCTACATCTACTTATAAATACTTGCTGGATATTTGCGAAAATCATTGTCCTGATCTTAAATTTGATTTTAAATATACCGATAGCGGTATGGTTGAAACAACAATGTATAATTCATACTCTATTATTGGAGAAGCTCCTTTAAGATCCTTGTACCAGTTCATCTATCAAATTGAAAATCAATTTATGCTTTATGTGATAGACTCAATAATGCTCAATGGTATTGAATCTGCAGACAAACCTGAAGATTATGTAAGTTTCACTATTGATCTTCGCGCCTATTATGAAGATACAGCTTTGGAGATGGAAAATATTCCATTCCGTGATTTAAAATATAGAACTATTTCCAACAATCCATTCATTGCTAGAATTCACGGTCCGATTCCAGATCCGTATGAATTAAATTTCGTTAATGTAAATACAAGTATATTAATTGGTTTGACAGCAGATAAGGTATTTATGCAAGATGACAAAGGCAAGATTCATGTGCTGAATTTGGGTGATAAGGTTGCTTATGGTTATCTTGATAGAATAGAGTGGAATGAACAAAGTGCTGTGTTTAAGCTTAATGAGATCGGCATTGTAAAAGAAAAAGTGATCGAATTAAGCGAATACGGTAAATATTAAGGAATAAATAATGAAAAGATTTTCATTGATTCTCATTTTTATCCTGATCATAGTGAATATGATGGCCCAGGAACAAACCGATGCTGATGCATCTGTAAAAGAACCTCAAATATCTGCTAACGAAAGAATAACCCTTGCTCGTGATGCATATTTAGTTACTGCTCTTAAAACTATTGAGGTTATATCTCGTCAATATGAAGAAAAAAGTATTATTAATACCAGTTCTCTAAATACACCTATTGGCTTCCCGATTCGTCAACTTTACTGGAAAGATGCTTTAGCTTTGATAGTTAAACTAAATGATCTGGTCTTGGAAGAACGACCCGGAGCTTATATTGTTTCCGATCCTGAAATCGAAATTCCCGAAGAACCAGTTGATGAAAATGCAATTACTGCGGATACAAAACAGATCAGGATCAGTTCAATCTTTTTCAAAGCAGATAAAACACTTTCTAAAGAAGTTGGAATTGACTGGTCATCTTTATTTATGGGAAATGTAAATGCCAGTGTGAACTTTAATAGTGCAGATAAAGTAAGTGATGATATTTTCTCAGCAGCGACATCACGAAATATTAATGCCGGAAATGTAAATATCCAGTTAGATGTTTTGCTAAGAATATTAGAACAATACCAGAAGGGCACGATTGTCGCCCGTCCAAATATCACCGTGCTTTCATCCAAAAAAGGTTATATTCAGGTTGGTCAGGATTTCTCGGTGAAAACCCTGGATGACGCAGGCAATGTTACTGAAGAATTTTTTGAAACCGGTATAATCCTGGAAGTTACCCCAAATATTCTGGATGCAAATGGGCAGGAAGCTATCTACCTTGTAGTTAAGGTAGAAAAAAGTGATGCTGTCCCTGGTGATGTTTCTACTTTAGTTAATAAAAGCAAATCTACGACTGATGTTTTGTTGTTTGATGGTGAAGAAACTGTGATTGGTGGTCTGTATGATACAGATAGAAGAACCTCTCGAGCTGGAATTCCTGTTCTAAAAGATCTTCCTTGGTGGATCTTCGGATTAAGGTATCTTTTTGGATATAATAGTTATGACGTTTCTACATCTGAAATGATCGTAATTCTTAAAGCTGAAATTGTTGAACCATTAGATGAACGACTTAAGAAAAAGACTACGATCAAAGAACAGGTAGGAGAGAAAAAAATCGAATTTGAAAAAGCCAAGAGCTACTTCGACATTAAAACAGATATTGATCTTGAAGAGGAAGAGGAATGAAAGCATTAAAGCTGTTAATACCCATAATACTTGCGGGTTTTATCTTTTTCAGCTGTGGAGATGGTGTTGTTGATCCAATTGATGATGTTCCTACCGATCTTGCTATTAATCAATACGAAGACGGAAAAATTGAACTTTCCTGGATCTATATTAATCCCTCTGATGCCGATACTATAAGTTTTTATGTTGCCAGAAAAGTTGGTGACCAGATCTGGTACGAAAATGGCTGGGGTGCAAATGGTAATTATGGCTTTAATTTAGATGAAGAAACTACTTCAATTATAGATCTTATCCCTACTGACGACACTCTGGTTTATGCTTATAAAGTAAGATTTTGGAATCATACTACAGAAAGATTCTCCAACTATTCCGAAACTATTGCCTATTTTTCACCTTTTACATCCCCTACCGACTTTGTCTCTGCTCAATTATCACAGGAAGAACAGTTCATTAGCTGGCAGGATAACTGCATTGGAGAAGACGGCTATAAAGTTGATCGGAAAATTGGAAATGGTGATTGGGTAAAAGAATATAAAATACTTCCTGCCAATGCTACAGATTTTTTAGATAATGTTACATTATTTGATTCTTTGTCATATAGGATTTATCCATATACTGGAATTTCAAGATCTGAACGGCTGGAAGGAAATGTATTCAATTCACTGGCAGCTCCAAGTAATTTGGAAACAACAATTCTAGACGTAAATAAACTACGTTTGAACTGGCAAGATATAAGCATCGGTGAAGATGGTTTTTATATAGATAAAAAGATTGGTTACCAGGACTGGCAACTTGATTACGCTGTAGTGGATAGTAATACCATAACTTACATTGATGATTTTACTCTCCAATGTGCTACAATGCAATATCGTGTAAGAGCTTACAAGGGAGTTTACAGTTCAAATTACAGTAATATAGATACTACAAATGTAATACTGGGACTTGTTGGATCTACTCTTACTCCCGGGAATGCTCTGGATGTGGCGATTGCCGACTGGAATGTGCTGCATAGAACAGCATATGTTGCAGATAATTATGCCGGATTAACACTCATTGACTGCATAAATCCCTCCCAACCTCTATATATGAATTCCTATGAACTGGCAGATAGAACTCTTTCTGCCGATGTTATAGATAATTTCGCATATGTAGCTACTCAGAATAGTGCAAATACTCAAGGGCAAATTAGCAAAGTTGATATTGCTGATGAATTGAATCCTGTTCTTATAAGCACTATTTACACACAGGGAATTCCCAAAGATATAATTGTCTATGGTGATTTTGCCTATATTGCAGAAGGAGTAAATGGTCTTTCAATCTATTATGCAGCATCTTCATTGTTTTTCGAATCCAATTATCCTCTTAGTGATGCCAGAAAATTATTTTTTTATTCACAATATGCCTTTGTGGCCAATGGCTTAAATGGCTTAAGTATAATTGATGTGTTAGATTCAAATAATCCATTCCAGGTTTCTGCTTACCCTACCAGTGGGTTAACCAATGATGTTTATGTAGAAAATGGAATGGCATATTTAGCAGATGGTGAAAATGGATTAACAATTTTAGATATTTCGGATATTAATGATCCGATAGAAATTTCTCAGTTAGAAACAGGAGGATTTGCTTATGGTGTTTGCACAGAAGATAGCTATGTCTATCTGATTGATAAAGAAAATGGATTATTTGTAATAGATGCATCCAATCCGGTTTCTCCGTATGTTTTGGGATTCCTGGCTATGGATACTGAGCCTGTATCTATCCAGCAGTCAGGTAGTTATGTTTATATTACAGATAATGAAGGTTTAAAAATCGTTCAAGTAAAACCATAGAAAAAAAATAAGGAGGTCTTATGAAAAAGATCTTGGTTTTTATTAGTATGTTGTTGTGCATATCTGCCGGATTATTGGCGGATGTTAATATCCCGGGTGGTAGTCTGGTCGATTTAGATTGGACAGCAGCTGAAAGTCCATATAACATTAATGGTGAAATTACACTGGACAGTGGAGATGAACTTACAATTGAAGACGGTGTAACTGTTCAATTTACTGGTCACTATAAATTTAACGTCGAGGGTAGAATTCTTGCTGATGGTATAGATGGTAATGAAATTACTTTTACAGCTGTTGTTCCTGCTACAGGATGGCATGGTTTTAGATTTACTGATACTGACACCAACGGACAAAATGAGAGTAGATTTTACTATTGCAATTTCGAATACGGTATTGCAAGTGGTCTGGGTGCGGATGTAAGAGGTGGTACATTCTATTGTGTAAATTCTTCTGATATAGAATTTCAGAATTGTAATATTGAAAACAGCCAGGCAACAACCGGCGGAGCAATGTTCCTGGTAAATTCAGATATTATCATGGAAGACACAGTTATCGACGGTAATACATCGACTGGTGCTGCTGGAGGTATTTATTTCCATACATCAGATGCAACTCTTACAGATGTGGAAATTACAAACAATACTGCAGCCTATGAGGGTGGTGGTGTTTACATGTTCGATTCAGATCCTGCTTTTGATCATGTTCTTGTTGCTGATAACACATCAGGTCTGGAAGGTGCTGGGATTTACACATTCAACGGTTCTCAACCGCAACTTGTAAATCTTACAATTTCAAATAATCTTTCTAATTGGCCTGGATGCGGAATCGCTGCTACTTATAATTCAAATATTGTATTGTTAAACTCAATTGTTTGGGAAAACGATGATAACAATATATACGTTAGCCCAAATAGTGAAATCAGTATCGATTACTCAGATATTGATGGTGGTGAAGATGAAATAAATGCTGAACCAGGTGCTACAGTAACCTGGGGAGTTGGCAATATTGGAGAAGAGCTTACTGACGATCCTCAATTTGTAGATGCTTCTTCTGGTGATTATCATATTGAAGCAACATCTCCATGTTTAAATACAGGAAGTCCTGATGAGCAATACGATGATCCCGATAATACACGTAATGATATGGGAGCTTTCTTCTTCTATCAAGCTGGGATTTCTGGTATGGTTACATTCACCGATGAAAATGATCCAAGTGATATTACAGATGTATTAATAACTATAGACGATGGAGTTAATCCTGTTACCACCACAAATCCTAATGAAGATGGTACATATTTTGGTGATGTCGGGGCAGGAACTTACGATGTAACAGCTACGCTGGATGGCTATACTTCTGATCCTTTAAGCTATACAAATGTTGTAGTCATCGCTAACCAGCTGGTTACAGATATAGACTTTGAACTGTCTTTACCTGCTCCTGGATATGTTCAGGGCACTGTTGATCTAAATGGTGAAGGCACTATTTCCAGTGTTGTTATATCGGCAGGTGATGAACAAACTAATCCGTTTTATATAGAAGCTGTACCTGTTGGTTACTGGGCATATAGTTTGCAAATAGCACCTGGCGTGTACGATGTAACAGCATCATTGAATGGTTTCCAGGATTCAACCTATACATCAATTCCTGTACAATCCAGTGTTCCTACTGAAGACATTGATTTCATCTTGGAACCTCTGGTTTATTTTGGTGATGTTACGGGTATAGTAACTATCACTGGAGGTGCTGGACTTCTGGCCGATGTCGTTGTAGAAGCAAATGGTTATACAACATCACCAGATCCAGTTACAGGTGAATATACTCTTAGCACAACAACTGGTGCTTGCGACGTAACTGCAACATTAGATGGTTATGCCATAGCCAGATACTACGATGTGAACGTATATGCAAATTATTCTACAACAGATATTGATCTGGATTTACTTGAATGGTCTACCGTCCCTGGAACAAGCTTCCTGGAGACTGTCTATATCACTGCTTCACAAAATGGTGAATTTTTGCAGAATGATGGAAGTAATCAATTGGGTGCTTTTGGACCTGGTGGTGTTACTGACTGCCGTGGTACTGCTATCTGGGTTGATGGACCACACCCGCTTTGGGATGCTACTGAACATTATTTTTCTATACCAGGCTATTGGTATATGAATGTAGTGAGTTATGGGGCAAACCCGGGAACTGAGCAAATCGATTTCAGCTTCTATAACTCTTCTACTGGTACTACTGATACTGCTTATGAGAGCATCATCTTCAGCGACAATGAGATCATATCAAGTGATCTAACATTTCCTTCAACAACCGAAACTCAATCATTTGATCTGACACAGCAATGGAACTGGATATCGTTCAACTTAACTCCAGATCCTACTGATCCAACTTCTGATGATACTGATGTTATTTTTGACGACCTTGTTACAGTTCCAGATGTTTATCAGGTTAAACATGAAGGCTTCTCCCTGATGTATGACGATATAGGTTCAGCTTGGTTTGGTGATTATAATGAAGTGGATACAGGTGATGGTGTATTAGTTCAAATGCTCAATGCATATAACGATTTTGAATTGGACGGTGAAAAGATCAATCCCATCATAACTCCTATTTCTCTTCCAGAAAACTGGACTTGGCTCGGTTATCTGCCGCAAACTTCTATGGCTATCGAAGATGCCCTGGAAAGCCTTGGGGGCAGTGCTGAAATGATTAAAAACCAGACACAATCTGCCGTTTATTCTGGCTCATGGGTTGGAGACCTTGTTACTATGTCTCCTGGGGTAGGATATAAGATCAATATGACTACCGCTGCTAACCTTACATATCCTGAAAATTCTTCCCGCGGTAATAATGCAAGAGTTGTAGAAAAAATTCAACCTGAAAACTGGACGTTGATGAAGGGCACAAAAAGCAACATGGTTGTAATGGCAACGATGGATTTGGCAGAAAACACAGCTGTTGGTGTTTTTGATATTGCAGGAAACTGTCGTTCAATAGGATATCAGGAAGGTGACTTCTGGTACTTTACCGTTGTAGGAAATGAAGAACTTGATGAATTATACTTCCGTGCTCATGAGATGAATACCGGCAATGAATTTGTTAGTTATGAATCATTCGAATATATACCAGATGAAGTCATTGGTTCGGTAGATAATCCTATTGGAATTGAATTTAATTCTGACACTCCAGATGCTCCTGCAACACTTAGCCTTGGTCAGAATCATCCTAATCCTTTCAACCCATTAACCAGTATCAGATACTCTATTCCAGAAGGACAAAACGTAACTATTACAATTTACAATGCCAAAGGTCAGCAAGTTTGCAACCTGATAAATGAGTATAAAGAAGCTGGTACGTATAACGTAGTATGGAATGCAACCGACTACAGCTCTGGAATTTACTTCTATAAGCTGGAAGCTGGTTCTGCATCTCAGATTAAGAAATGTTTGTTAATTAAATAAGCTCCATTCTTTTGAGCAGATAAACACCCCGGGGTAGCTCGGGGTGTTTATAAATTTACTTGATTTTATTTAGTGATCGTTAGAGGTTAAATGATAAAAAGAACATCCATAATAGCATTATTATCAATAGCGCTATTATCTACTCTAATTGCTTCTCCTCCTAGTTGGACGCCAATAACCGGCACACAGTATTCGATGATCTTGAATGCTGATATACTGTTGGATGGAGAAACTTTCTCGGGAGAAGGTGAAAACATTGCTGCAGCTTTCGGGCCGGGTGGAGAAAATGATTGTCGATCAATAGGAATCTGGTACCCCGACTACGATGGTTTCTGGTACTTTACTATCAGAGGGAATATTAATTATGAAACAATAAGCTTCAGAATCTATAATGAAACTGATGATGAAATATATTTGAGTGAAGATACTGTAGATTTTATTAATAATACGACTATCGGTTCAGGATCAACTCCACATCCTATAAGTTTTACCAGCCCAGTTTCAGCACTGCCGGCTCCAGAAAATGTTACAATTTCCATAAATCCTGAATTAAATTTTCTGAAAATTTCCTGGGATCATGTACCAGAAGCTGATTTTTATAATGTATATTGGAGTGATACACCTGATATAAATTCAGGAACTTACCTGGGTCAAACAATCAGCACGAACTGGACACAATCTGGCATTCCAATATCAAATAAATTCTTCTGGGTTACATCTGTAACAAATCCCATTCCAGCCAGCCAAGATAGTAATTTTGTTCCCAATAGTTCGGAATAAATAATTAAGGAGGATATTATGCGAATATTTAAGATCAGTTTTATATTAATAATTTTAAACGTTTTTATGTTTTTAAGTGCAGATCCTCCCAACTGGCAAGTAATTACCGGTACTCAATACTCAATGGTAATGATAGCTCAGGCCAGCTTATATGGTAGTATTATAGAAGGTGATAATGGAAATATTATTGCAGCTTTCGGTCCAGGTGGAGAATCTGATTGCCGTTCCATCGCTATGTGGCAACCCCTCACGCCACCAGAAGAGAGTTTCTGGTATTCTACAATTGTAGGAAATACCGGTGGAGAACCCATAATTTTTAAATTTTACGACGCTGCTTCAGACCAGATTTATACTTTCAATGAATCTGTTGTATTCCAAGATAATCAGACTTATGGAAGTCCAACAGATCCATTCCAACTCACCATTCAAAACAGCTTTATCGGCGGCACAATTTCGTTGATCACAAATACTCCTCCAGCAGCTTCTATCACCGAGGTAATTATAGAATGTGACGGTCAAACTACAAATCCAAATTCGAGCGGATATTATCAATTTGAATTAACCTCAGGTTTTTACGATATTTCTGCCCAGTTAGACGGATATGTAACAGTTACATTGGAGAATATAGAACTTATTGGAAATCAATCTGTTTCAGATGCAGACATAACACTTATAGATTGGGAACAGATCTCTGGAACTCAATACAGTATGGTATTAATGACAACGGCAGATGTTTTTGGTATTCCTATTTCCGGTGGTATCGGCAATATTGTTGCAGCGTTTGGACCGAATGGAGATACCGACTGCAGAGGAATTGCAGAATGGCAAGATGCAAATCCTCCTTATTGGGAGGGATATTGGTATTTTACACTGGTAGGAAATTCTGCTGGTGAGATGATTTCATTTCAGATATTTGAAAAAGCAACCGAGACAATTTATGAATGTACCCAACTTATTGAATTTATTGATAATGAAACTATTGGCACTCCAGAAGAACCCTACAATATATCTAATGGTTCCATCCAGTCTTTTGACCTTAATGAAAACTGGAATTGGATTTCATTCAATGTTCATCCTGATAATACTTTAATAGAAACAGTTTTTGCACCATTGGTTAATGACATCAACCAGGTAAAAAGCCAATCTGAATCGTCAGTTTATTATTCACCTTCCGGCAACTGGGTGGGAGATCTACTAGAGATCACCGACGGTGAAGCATATTTAGTTCAGATGAATAATGCGGTAAGTGGTTTTGAAGTAGAGGGATCTCCTATTGATCCATCAGCAGCTATTTCTTTGGATATTAGCTGGAACTGGGTCGCTTATTATCCTCTATATTCCTTAGAAATTGGAGAAGCTCTTTTCTCAATTGAAGATAATGTTTATCAGGTAAAAAATCAGAATCAATCATCCACATATATAAATCCTCCCGGCAGTTGGCAGGGAGATCTTGATTTTATGGAACCAGATCAAGGTTATAAGATTTTCATGTACTCCCCTGATGAACTAATTTACATTCCATCAGATAACGATCTGCAAGTGGTAGATAATGATCTTCCCATGATGGATCCACCTGACTGGCAGCAAATAACAGGTACACAATATTCAATGATTTTGATGGCAGAAGCCAGCTTGAATGGAGAAGATTTTACAAACGAAGGTGAAAATACAATTGCTGCTTTTGGCCCCGGAGGTGAAACAGACTGCCGAAGTATTGGTTATTGGCAAGAACCAAATCCTCCAAATTATGATGGATTCTGGTATTTTACAATTGTTGGAAATGACAATGGCGATGAGATAATTTTCAAACTTTATGATGAAGCAACAGATCAGGTTTTTGACTGTAATGAAACTATAATCTTTGCAGATAATGAGACAATCGGCAGTCCCGATGATCTTTATGAAATTACTGCTACAGGTTCTGGTATCGGAGATGATCAAATTCCGCAGGAAGCCGATTGTAGTATAAGCGTTTTTCCAAATCCTTTTAATCCATCTACAACAATTTCATTTGAATTAAGCACTGAAACTACCGGAAATGCTGAATTAGTGATTTACAATCTAAAGGGACAAAAAATTAAAACTTTCTCGAATAATCAAATTTCTAAATCGGCAAATAAGCAAATTATTTGGAACGGTATTGATGATAACAAACAACCTGTATCAACAGGTATCTATTTTGTAAAATTGAAAACAGGTAAAGAAACTCTTACCAAGAAATTAATGTTGTTGAAATAGTACAATATGACCACATGTGACTTTATTGAACTGCTTTGCAGGTCCGCCAGTTCAATCGTCTCGATTGAACCTGCGGTTTCATTTGATCGTCCTCGATGTGAGTGTGCTGTTCTCAACTCAGCTCTTCGGTTAAGATAGAATAGAAAAACACCGAATTGTTAAGTCGAGTCCAGCAATTTTTTTATTAATATCACAAACTGTTCAATATCTTCTTCATTTGTATCAAACGAGGTCATCCAACGCACTTCGGAGTTATGTTCATCCCACATGTAAAAGAAAAACTCTTCCTGCAATATTGGAATTATCTTAGAAGGAACAATAGCAAAAACTCCGTTTGCATCCACTTCTTGAGTTATCTTGATCTGTGGAATATCTTTTATTTTTTCTGCTAGAAGTTTTGCCATTTTGTTAGCATGAGTTGCGTTTTGTCGCCAAATTTCCCCAGATAAAAGT
>QMNP01000005.1 GCA_003647825.1 Candidatus Cloacimonadota bacterium | reverse complement strand
TGAACCTGCAAATTTTCTCGTTACGAAGTTCGTCTTCGTAACATATTTCAATTCAGTGTTCCCAAGACAAACTTGGGAACAAGATTACGATTTGGGTTCCCAAGACAAACTTGGGAACAAGTTTTACATACACTTATTGTTTTCCCTTTGTCCTTCGACTAAGCTCAGGATGACACAAGCAAAGGAAATTTATCTGTGATCATCAGTGTCGATCCGTGACCCAATGATTCCTCTGCTGGCAAACATTCGCAAGGGTTCTCTTAATATTTGCCGGCCAACTGTCCGCAAGCTGCTTCAATGTCTGCTCCTCGGCTTTTACGATGTGTAACCGCAAAACTCAATTTAGAGATTGCCTGCACAAATTCTTTTACTTCCTTTTCGTTTGGAGATTTGTACGGTAAATTCACTACTTCATTCCATTTAATAATATTTAATTTACAAGAAATATCTCCCAGATAGAAAAGCAAAGCTTTAATATCTTCCCTTCTCATATTAAAATCTTTTATCATTACGTATTCAAAGGTGATGCGAAAAGCTGTTTTTTTACGAAAATCCAACAATGCATTCTTTAGTTCAGCCAGAGGATAATGCTTTGTAACTGGCATCAACTCTTCCCTCTTCTCCTGGATCGCAGAATTTAAAGAAACAGCTAATTTTACTTTTATACCGCTATCAGCTAATTTTCTAATTCCCGGAATTACACCGCAAGTCGAAATTGTAATACGTCGTGGACTGAAGCTGAAACATTCATCTCTCTGCAGTATCTGAATTGCTTTTAGTACGCTCTCCAAATTATCCAGAGGTTCACCCATTCCCATAAATACTATGTTGGTCAGTTTGCTATCATTAAGCTCCTTTATTGCCAGCCAGATCTGACCCACGATTTCTTGAACTTCAAGATTTCGAGAAAAGCCAAGAGTCGCTGTAGCACAGAATTTGCATTTCCTGGCACAACCCACTTGAGATGAAATACATAGTGTATTCTTTTCTCCTGCAGGAATCAGCACCATTTCAATAAATTTACCATCAGATAATTCCAGCAGATATTTGGTAGTCCCATCTTGTGAAAGTTTTTTTTCCTTAATTCCAGGTAACTGATTTTCAAAATATTTAGCAAGTTTTGACCTCAGATCCACCGACAAAGTCAGCATTTTTTCGAAATCAATTTCTCTATTTTGATAAATCCAATTCAAGATCTGTTTGCTTCTAAATCTCTTTTCTCCAAGCTGTAGAATTATAGTTTCTAATTCTTCCGGAAATAACTCCAGCAGGTGCTTCTTAACATCCGGATCAATTTTAGTTTCGTTTTTTTCCATTTTGACGTTTCAGTTCTTTATATTCATCCAAAGAAATTGTTGAGCGTTCTTCATCATCAGAGATCAGATTCACTTTGCTGTTGTAATAGTCGTTTTTCAGAACATACATTTTTTTATCTTTATACATCACCAATTCTTCCAATTTGGGAAAGCCTTCCGACTGTTGAATATAAAAATCTTCTTCGTAGTGCAGGCAGCATAACAATCTGCCGCAAGGACCGGAAATTTTGGAAAGATTGCTGAGCAGATTTTGATCTTTTGCCATCTGAATGGTAACCTGGTTAAATTTCTTAAGGAAGGTACAGCAGCAATAAGTTTTACCACAAATTCCCAAACCTCCATATCTGCGAGCATCTTCACGACCAGAAGTTTGATGAAGCTCGATCCTGGTTTTAAATTCCGTCGCAAGTTCACGCACAAAGTCTCTAAAATCTATTCGTCCATCTGAAGAGAAGAAAAAGGTTAATTTATTACCGTCTAGCTGATAATATGTATCTAAAAGTTTCATTTCAAAAGGGTATTTTTTTACTAACTGCAGAAATTTCTCTTTTGCTTCCTGCTCTTTCTTCTCTACTATTCCCAGTTGCTTATAATCTGCTTCTGTAGCAATCCTTAAAATTTTGCTGATCTCACCTTTATCACATTTTTTATCAATATCGGAATCGGTAATAGCGCAGTTTGATATCTGCCCAATGTCCTCTCCCCTTTCAACTTTAGCAATGACATACATATCTGGCTCCAAAGCCAGATCTTTTGTGTTCAAGAAATATCCCGTTCTTTCCGAACGAAACGTAAGTTCTACATATTCATGCATTAGCACTCCAATTTATCTTCCGGAAATGGTTACCGGCAATTTTCTTTTATTTTAAAGCAAAAACAGATTTATGGATTTTGCTGTAAAGTTCTTTCTCGGCTTCCGAGAATCCCAGTTTCCTTCTTTTCTTCACCGCTGTTGCAGTATCAATGAATTTTCCGATCTCATGTTCGATCAACGTTTTCATAAATCCCCAATGGAAAGAACGTACGTGATTCATGATCATATCACTACCAACTACATTACAGCCAACTCCAATTACGGTACCTGTATTAATTGTGCAGTTAATTCCAGTTTTGGAATGATCTCCAATAACTGCACCTACAAATTGACAACCAGTATCAATCTTCTTTTTCTTTGGATAGAAGTACAAAGGAACCTGCCCATAATCGTTACGAAGATCACTGTTATTTGTATCTGCTCCAATATTGATCCATTCACCCAGATAGCTGTGTCCCAGAAAACCATCATGCTGCTTATTGCTGTAAGCCTGGAAAATCGATTCTTCCACTTCCCCACCAACTTTGCAGACAGGTCCGATAGATGTTCCTTCATAAATTTTAGCACCAACTTTTATGGTGGAATTCTTGCCGATATAAACAGGACCCATGATCACTGCATTGGCCATGATCTTTGCACCTTCATCTATTATTACAGGCCCTTCGGTTGCATCAATTATCACGCCAGGCATTATACTGCAACCTTCTCCCAACCAGATGTTATAGGGATTCAAGACTGTTATTCCTGTTTCTGTTTCAAAGTAATTATCTTTGTCGTAAAAGAAATTCTGGAAATCATGTTCGATATATTTGGAATTCTCCGAGATAAGCTCCCAGATATAATTCCAGGTTACTGGTTCTTTCCATTCCATTTTACTCAGCTCATTAAACAACTCATTCATTTGATCACTGGAAATATCACCAGCTAATGGTGTAAATCTTGCTGCTAATACGTCTTGTTTGTAAATAAGGCAACTACCAGCATTAAGTTGCTTTATCGCTTGTACAAGAGCATTATTTATTTTCACTCTGCTGTTAATGAAAATCGTTTCATCTGCAAAGAGTGTGTTGATCTGCCAGTCAGAATGTCTTTCTTTATAAACTTTCTGTAACGATACAGGAACAATGATATCCGCTTTTTCTAATTCCAAATAAGCACAAATACGCTGTCGAAGTTTTAAAATACCGACTCGCAAATCACCTGTCGAACGAGTATATGTTAAAGGAAAGAAATTTTCCCATTTGTTATCATCAAAAATCACATATCTCATAATATCTCCGAATTTAGATCCTTTTATTTATTCCTTCTTGGAAAGAACAATCACTTCCGGTTTAACATCTTTAAATTGCGGCATTGCCATCCCCAGATCTGCATTGATATAGGTTGGATCACAAATTGTAAAGACCTTATTATCAACAACGATATTATCACCCTTAATTGTTGAAGCAAAATTCACGCCAGTGGCTATATGACCGGGGTAATCCAGCCCGACAACTTCACGATCTAAAATTTGTCGAATAAGATAAGAAAAGATAATCGATCGGTCTTCGCAATCACAGTAAGGATAGAAAAGTGTTTCATCAGAGAAGAAGCTTTTCTCCCGACCAAACTGATCACCATCGGTTTTATATTGAAAAGCTGTTTGTACAAAACGCAGAATAATATTGGCAACTTCCGTTTCTGATCTGCCTTCTAAAATCGGTTTTAAACCTGCAGTTAGTGATTGGGTAGCTTCTGGTGAAAGAGGTGCATTGAAATATACATCAAGGTTAGTTTGAGGGTAATCACGGAAGAACTCAGCAGCATTTTGGTCATAACGTACCGGTATTGTATAATCCTGACCATCATAACTGAATTTAAGTTCTTTCTCCACAATTGAACTCTTTATTTTCGGTGATTTATCAATACCCAGGTCTATCAAATCATCTGCTTTGGGATAATTTCCTTCATAAGTATTAATGGCAAAATCAATCTTTTCCTTCTCATCGAAAGAAACTGCATAAAACCTTTTACCGTCAATCTCTATAAAAGATACTCCGAAGATCTTATTGGAAGATGGCAACAGCAGATAAACACTATTTTCATTATAACCAATTTTTGTTTCAAAGCCGGTTTTGGTAAGCATGAACCACACAAAAAGTCGGGTCAGATTTTTATCTTCTTTACTAATTTTTTTACCAATTTCATTCAGTAAAAGGCAATAACCCCAATCATTTAAATTCATTTTATCGCGGGATTCTTTGGCTTGTTTCAGCAGATTTTCATAGTCTGAATTGCTTATAACATACCAGAAGTTAGCTACAGCTTTCTGGTCAAGTGGATCCAGTTCAACCGCCAGATCAGACACATAATTATATGTAAGTGGTAATCCCCAGAAGGTAATTTCAATTTGCGGCGCAGTTTTATCTATTGCGATCATGCTGTTTTTCTCAATTTGCTCTTCTTCCTGAAATACAGGGACAACAACTTCTTTCACAATATTTTCTTCAGGAAGCTCAGTTCTCAATTCCGGTTCAGCAACAGGTGGTTCTACAGGTTTGGGTTTTGCATCTTTTTTCTCGCCTTTCAAAACTTCAAATGGCTCCCAATTCTTTTCCAGAAATTCCACAAAAGCTTTGTCCTGGGCACTTTTATATTGTCTAAAAGTTTCCTGCTGTTTTTGTTTCCAGGCTTCATAATCATCCTGGGCAACGAGAACGCTACACATAGCCACCAAAGTTATTACAACAATTCCTGCTGTTTTCTTGTTCATAATTCCTCCCTGAAATCTTCACAATGAAAAGATTTCTTGTTTCTCATTTCAATGATCTTCGTTGGAAAGCAGTATTTCCGCTCTTGCGGATATTCATAAATCAATCATACACAGAGCGTAAATTATATGGTTACAACGCTGAGTATTGCAACAAAATCCACTTTCATTTCTTCCAACTAAATTGATCTATTGCCCCTTTAAAAGCAACTACTATAAAATACACAGGTTGCAAAATAAACCAAAGCAAATAAAAGTTCAACCTGTTTTTTTCTTCAGCAAATTTATTAAAACCAATTTTCAAAAATCGAAATTCTCCAATAATCCTGGTAACAACAATAAATAAAGCAACCCACCAATACTTAAAGAGCAAAATATATGGCATAATTACAATTAGAAAAGCACTGCTGAGGTAAATAAAAAACTCGGGATTCAAGCCTAATTGCCACTTCATATTGGAAGCCCATCTTCCCCGTTGATTGAATAATTGCTGCCAGTTGTCGATTGGATGAGTAAAAACAAAACTATGCGGATTAAAGGCAAATCTAATTGTTAAATTCGCTTTGCGGAAAAGCTGCATCAGATTTACATCATCTCCAGAAATCAGGTGTTTTATCTTTTCAAAACCACCTACATATTCAAATGCAGATTTTCTATAAGCCAGGTTCTGTCCTGAACAAGAAAAATATCTATTATTTACAATGGCTCCTGCAGCTGCCAGAAACATTGCTGCAAAATCAAAATGTTCAAATTTTTGAGCTGAATTCGCTTGATCCCATTGTGTTATTTGAGTTCTAGAATAGCCAATAACCATATCTGCATCCTCGAAGTTTGGCAGCATGGATTCAAGCCAATATTTGCTCATTATACAATCAGCATCGGTTGTTAATATTATCTCACCTCTGGCTTTAGCTATTGCTTGCGATAGTGCATTCTTTTTGGGTGAAGTTACATTCTCTCTGCCAGAAACATTCACCAAATGCAGATTGTTCCATTTCTGGCTAAATTGATTTATCAATTCTTCAGTTTTATCTGTAGAACCATCATTAGCTATGATTATTTCATATAATTTATTGGAATAACTCTGGTTTACCAATACCGTTAATAAGCGAACAATATTTCTCTCTTCATTGCGAGCTGCGACAATAACTGAAACGAATGGTTTTCTGTAGGTTATCAGATCCGTTCCGTTTTTTATACCACGATAAAAAAGCTGCAGATAAAAAAGGTAAATCAGTAAAGCAACTATCGAAATTCCTGTCATCAAGAGCCAGGTCAATTAGTCTCCCTTTGTAATGAATCCAGAAGAGCGTCGATCGAATCAAGACTGTCTGCTTCCATTTGCAAGCTGTCAATTATACCATACTGTTCCCGTAACCAGATCGGACCTTTCCAGCGAAGACTATCGGGGCGATCTACATATTTCCTGCCAATGATCATTTGTGCACCTCTCAGATCAATTGGATCGGGAATTGGTTCCGGTGCCATTACAATTGAATCTGGCTTCGTCGTATCTGGAATTGTTTCAACATAAATTATAGAATCCGGCCAGACGTAAGGCAGACCACCCATATCAATAACCAGTGAATCGCCTTCGTGTTCTCGATAGAAAGTAGGCATAAAATTATAATTCAGGCTGTCAGACAACCTGGTTGGCTCTGTTCCGGCTATGAAAACCTCATCGATTGTTTCTTCATAAAGACTTTTGGGTAAAAGTCCGGTTTCTTTTGAGATCGTCACATCAACAATTCCTGGCGGTCTCTCGAACATCAGGCTCGAGCCGTCGATAATTGGTCTGCCTTTATTGTTTTTAGGAGAATCCAATTCAATTGCTCTTTTCATGATGAACGGCCAGGAAGGAAGAGCTGCCACTGCCCCGGATTGGCTTTTTCCCAGAGTATCGTTATTATCGAATCCAACCCAAATACCAGTAACCAATTTGCGATTGTAACCGATAAACCAGGCATCGCGAAAATCATCCGTAGTTCCGGTTTTTCCTGCTGCATTCCATTTATAGGTTACAGAAGCGAGGCTATCATAACCTGGCTGCCAGCGAATGCCAACACCTGTACCTTCATTTACCACCGACTGCATCAGGCTTGCCATAATGTAAGCTGCTTCTTCTCCAATAACCCGTATTTTTTCTGTTTCATTAGATTCTAATATCTTTCCCTGACTATCTTCAACACGTCTAATAAAGATCGGTTTAACCCGTTCCCCATTATTAGGAAATGTAGTATATGCTGTTATTAATTCATAGGGCAAAACTTCCATTGAGCCAACACAAATTGCAAAATAGGGATAGACTGGTGTTGTTAAGCCAAAACGTTTAGCAAAATCAACAACTTTTCTGGGTCCAAGATCATAGATCGTTTTTGCTGCAAATATATTGCGTGATTTTTTTAACCCATCTCGCAGACGGGTATAGCCAAAATTTCTCTTTGAATAGTTATTTATGTTCCAGAAAAGTGTATCGCTCTGAATAAAGGATATCGGTTCATCCTGAATAATCGTTGCCGGTGTGTATCCATTCACAATTGCAGCTGTATACATGATCGGTTTAAAAGCAGATCCAGGCTGCCTTTTAGACTGCATTACCCTGTTCAATTTACTATGATTAAAATTCCTTCCACCGATCATCACCCGTACATAACCGGTTTCAGGTTCGATCGAAAATACTCCTCCCTGCACATAAGGTGTTTCGATATTTACTGTATCGACTGGAAAATCTGCATATTTAAATTCATAATCATTTTTAATCTCGAATTTTGTAAGATTAGCATTCAAAACTGTATCGGCATAAGCCTGCAATTCAGAATCGAGAGTTGTATAGATCTTCAAGCCACCGGTAAATAATTTAGTGGTTCCATATTTGTTTTCCAAAATACGTCTGATATATTCAATGAAATAATCATCTGCTCCCTGATCACCTTTGGGATAATACAGTTCAATCTCACTCATACGAGCAGCAACATATTCCTGATTAGTGATCACATTCTCATCCAGCATACGTTTAAGAACAATATTCCTGCGACGTTTTGCACGCTGAGGATAACGGAACGGATAATATGCACTTGGTAATTGAGGCATACCAATAAGCAATGCAGCTTCTGCTATATTAAGGTCTTTAGCATCTTTGCCAAAATATTTCAGTGAGGCAACTTCGATGCCGTAAAGCCCGGGTCCAAAAGGAGATTTATTCAAATACAATTCTAAGATTTCATCTTTGGAAAAGTGCTTTTCAATACGATAAGCCAGCATAGCTTCTTTAATTTTACGAGGAATTGTTTTATCCAAAGAGAGGAACATATTCCTGGCAACCTGCTGTGTAATTGTGCTGGCACCCTGAGAGAAATCTCTCCTTTTAATATCGATGAGCATAGCCTTGATAAAACGAGCCAGATCCATTCCCCAGTGATTATAAAAATTCTGATCTTCGACAGCAATAAGGCCGTTTTTCAAATAATCAGGTAATTCATTTAATTTGGTAAGCTGACGTTTCTCCACGTAAAAAGTATGTATCAGATCGTCATTACGATCAAACACTTCAGATCCAACTTTCAGTTCGAAACGAGTGAGTTCGGAAAGTGGAGGTAATTCTTTACTGAAATGATAGAATGCTCCAACGCCGATTCCAGCAAAAAACAAAGTCAGAGCAGCTAAAGCATAAAAATATTTATATACTAATTGTTTCATAAACCCCTAAATCTAATAATCCTTTTTATCAACAAATATTTCTGCAATATATCCAATGATAATTCCAGTTACTATTCCCATTAATATTAGTAATGGCGTCAAATAAAATATGGAATTCTCTTTGATCAATACATATCTTACCAGTATGATCTGCCCGAAATTGTGTCCTACTGCACCAATTATGCTAATTCCGATTATACTGAAATCCAAAGGGAATTTTATAAATATCAGCATAAGTACAAAGGCCAGGAGAGTTCCTCCAAATGAAAGCAATGTTGTAGGGCTGAACAGCATTCCAGAAAGTAATCCGCCTAATAATGTTTTGGCAATTGCCACAATAAAAGCCGAACGTATATTACCGGTGAATATTAAGGCTAAGATCACAACATTAGAAAGGCCAAGTTTCATGAATGGTAATGGTTTGGGAACGAAGCTTTCCAGTGCATAAACAGTTACAGCAAATGCTGTGAGGAATGCCAGATGAAGCAGATATTTTTGTCGCGGCAGCGATTTAAGATCAAAGATTTTCATATTTTCAATTGTTATTTTCTGCACATAGAAAAAAAGGCGACCGCAGCCGCCTTTTCCAATGTATATATTTCTTATTTATTTGCTTCTTCAAATTCGTGCATGAATTGTGCTAAATACTCCACAGATTTCATAGGAAGTGAATTATAGATAGATGCTCTGCATCCACCTACGCTTCTGTGACCTTTCAGCCCGATCATGCCTTTGGCTTTTGCTTCAGAGATAAATTTCTTTTCCAGATCTTCAGAAGGAAGGCGGAAAGGAACATTCATCCAGGAACGATCTTCTGGAACTACTGTACCGTTATAGAAATTGGAATTATCAAAGACATCATAAAGAATCTTTGCTTTCTGACGATTATACTTTTCACGAGCTTCCAGACCACCATTTTTCTCGATCCATTTAAGCACTTCACCGATTACATAGATACTGAAGGCTGGAGGAGTATTGAACATGGAATCTTTATCGATATGAGTTTTGTAGTCCAGCATCGTAGGAATGCCGGAATTTTGTTTTTCTAACAAACTCTTCTTAATAACTACAAAAGTTGCACCAGCAGGTCCAATATTCTTTTGAGCACCGCCGTAGATCAAATCATATTTTGCGAAATCCAATGGGCGGCTAAGGAAGTTGGAAGACATATCTGCAATCAGCGGAACACCGGCGGGAACATCAGGATCGATCTTCCATTCAGAACCGCGGATCGTATTATTAGTTGTAATATGGAGATAAGCAGGATTTTCGGTAAGCTTCCAGGTTTTGGGAATATAAGTGTAATCTCTATCTGCAGAAGAAGCAATAACTTCAAATTTTTTGCCGATTTTTTTTGCTTCTTTCCAGGCTTTTGTAGCCCAGGTACCGGTATCGATATAGTTGGCAACTTTATCTTCGGGGCAGAAATTCATCGGTATCATCAAAAATTGTGTACTGGCTCCGCCTTGCAGAAAAACTGCTTCATAATCATCTCCCAATCCCATAATTCGCAGCAAAGCTGCTCTGGCTTCTGTGATTATCTTATCATATTCTGCAGAACGGTGACTCATTTCCATAACGGAAAGACCTGCACCTTTGTAATCTAAAAGATTCTTTTGAACTTCTAACAAAACTTCTTCCGGTAATACAGCCGGGCCAGCGTTGAAATTGTGAATTCTCATACCTTCATCCTCCAGGAATTTAATTTGTACTCAAATCTAAATTAATGCAATAATAGGCAAGGTTTTTTGTACTTTTTTTTTCCAAACAATTTAATAAGATAATCCATTGTGAATTTCAAAATATGTAGAAGAATGTACATGGTCTCAAATGTGTATCTACACTTCTTTTGTTAAACCTGATTTTTATCTATCTATTTCATCATCAGCATTTTATGTGAACCAGCCACTTCTCCATCAATTTTCAATTGATAAAAATATACACCACTGGAAACAGGATTGTTGTTTTGGTCAGTACCGTTCCAAGTTGAATTAAAATTACCCCCTCGTCCTTCGACAGAGCCTATCCTGAGCTTGTCGAAGGGCTCAGGATGACACAAGATCGGGGAAAGATCTTTGATTTTTTGTCCTTTTAAATTGTAGATTTCGAGAGTCACAAACGAGGACGTTTGTGTTACAGAAAACGAAATCGTTGTGGATGGATTAAAAGGATTTGGGTAATTGGTTAGTTGATAATTGGTAACTGGTAACTGTTCATTGGTAATTCCAGTAAATTCAGGCATTAATTTGATATCTGTGGCATAGAGTGCAACGGTGTATTCATTAATCAGATTTTCCTCGAAATCGAACTTCTTGATCGTGAAATTCTGCCCCCATTCTCCGCCCAGTACAAACAGATTTTCGTCATTAGCTGCAACCATAACTCCACCGGGAGTAAAAGGATTTGAGCTTCCATAAATAACGGAATAATCCAGAGCATCATAAGCGAATAAGTTGTAACCGAAACCATCTCCCACATAAACAATTCCACCCGGAGCTACTGCAAAATTACTCGTAACTCCACCAATTTCGATGATATCAGTTATTTCTTCCGTAATGGGATCGAGAATACAGATCTTGCCACTGATACCGCCCCAGTCTCCTCCGCAGCTTATATGGATATTATCATTAATTACAGACAGAAATTGAGGATTTACTTCAGTTGGAACTGTGGCAGTTACTTCAAATGTATTCAAATCAATTATTGAAACTGAGCAGTTGGCATAATAGTTAGAATAATCTGTATTACCCACATAAAGTCTGCCATCAAACACTGCCATGCCAGCCGGATTCCCGCCTACATCCACACAGCTTACGACCTCATCCAGATTCAAATCTATTTTATAAACTTTATTAATTAATCCACCAGTAACATAAGCGAAATCTCCTTCGATAATTATATCGTAAGGATTGGATGACAGAGCAATAAATATATTTGCCACAGTTGAGCCAGTTTCCATCTCAATCTTCTGGATGCTGTTATCACCGGAGTTAACTACATAAGCAAAATCCTGTGTTAGCACTATCCTGTTTGGCATTGATCCCAAAACAGCAAATGTATTATTGATCTCTCCCGTTTCAAAATCTATTCTGGAAAGCGTTTCACTACCGGAATTCACTACGAATCCAACTGCACACCATAAACTTAACGACATTACAACAAACACGAAAGTTAAATTTCTCTTCACTTCATTTTCTCCTTGTTTCTGTCATCCTGAGTATTCCGATCTATCGGCATTTATCGAAGGATATGGCAGACTATAATAAGACAAGCCAAACATTTCGATAAACTCAGTGCGACGATTTTCTATTTTTTTATACAGACCAATGGCCCGTCATTTCTACATCTCCCATTTCACATTCAAACTCGCTTCCCAATTGAATCCGGGCTGCGGAACATAATCATAAATTTCATACATTTTATCGAAGATATTCCTGGCATTGAGTGCAGGTGATATTTGCCAATTTTTCCAGGAATAATTGTAATTAATAGTAACGTTTACCAAGTCATAAGAGGGCAATTTTTTCTCATTTGTAAGTTGATCTCGAGTTGTCCATTGCTCACCAGTTAAATGATAGGAAATAATCCCGGTAAAATCATTGTAAAATAATTTTGTGCTTAAATACAAAGTATATTCTGGAGTGTAGATGATAGATTTTCCGTGAAAATCAGAATCTCTGGTTTTATCAATTGCCGAAACATCTGAATAGATTCCGTTGATCTGCATAAATTCAAATAATTCAAATCTGGTTTCAATTTCCCAGGTAGATATTTCTGCTTTGCTTACATTATTCGGTTTCCACTTGCCGTTTTGTTCAATGAACCACACAATCTTATGATCGATTTTATCACTTCTGTAGGTTAACCTGAGAAAATTCTTGTTTGAACCAAGCCTAGAAAACAGTTGCCAACTCAAAGCCTCTTCGGGGATCAGGTCAGGATTTCCTGTTACTTGAGAATCACCCTTCCAATAAATACTCATAAAAGAAGGATAAGTAAAACCATTCCCTACTTTGCCGCCAAAACTAAATGGAACGGTGCTCTTATTGGTGAAATCGGAAGCGATATGCCAGCTGGTAAAATCATCGAACCTGTTTGTTCGATCCCAACGGGCTGAGCTGGAAAGACTCAGATCGTAGAATAAAAAACTTCTTTGCAATCTGGAGTTTACAAATACTGCATAATTCTCCAGGATCTTTTTACTTATCGATTGTTCGGGATGCAGCTTTTCATTGTACTGGAAAGATTCAAAACGATAATCTCCTCCCCAATCGAACAGGAATTGATCGGAAGCATATTTTACAGTAGATTTTGCTCCTCGTATTTGCTGCAAATTCTCTGCTTTTGCCAGATACAGATCGTTATTAAACGGCGGTTCTAATCTGGTATTATCATAAGTGGATTTTTCTATTGAACAGAAAAGATCTGTGTCAATTTTGTAATTAGAAAATTGCTTACTTGCCTGTAGAATGTGATGCTGCATTGTTCCGTAAATTCGACTGTTCAAAAACCAGTCCAGATTCTGAATAGTTCCGGGAAGTTTCTTGAAATAATCTTGATAGATCAATTTATAATTTGTATGGAATGAATCTCTGTTATATCCAAAATTCAGACCAAGATCATATATCTCTTTATCATTATATTCTCTGGTTCGCAATGAGTCTGGACTTTGCCACTCCTTGCGTGCTTTGTATTTGAAATCGTTACGGGAAAAGCTGTGTGAAAAATTTATACCAGCATCGAATTTGGAAGTCATTCCAGAAGTAGAAAAAAAGGTTTTATTCATTCCAAAAGATCCAAGATGCTGAACTGCTTGAAAGGAGAGCTTCCGATTTGTGTGTTTTGTGTTAATATTGATTATACCACCCAAAGCCCCACTTCCAGTTTGGGATGCAGAACTGCCTTTTACTACTTCGATACTTTCGATGATATTTGTTGGAATCGAGGAAAGATCAAAAGCTTCACCACTTTTATTGAGAGGAATTCCATCCAGCATCACCAGGGTATGACGTGCTTCAAATCCTGGTATCGCTATGGTTTGGCCTTCCCCGCTTAATTTCGTACCACTGATCTTAAGACCGGCATTCTGCAATAGTTCATTAGTAGACAACTGCGGATTCTCACTAACTTTTATCACTATTTTATCTGGTGTTTTCAGCAGTTTTTCTCTATTCATCTTAGCAGTAATAGTTGTTCCTTCAATTGAAATAACAGCTTTATCAAGAACTAATTTAGTGGGAATTTTCTCTGCTTTTAAAGTAATATCCTGATAGCCAATTTTATGGAATGTTACCAGATCAGATTTTGAAATTTCCTTTAAAATAAACCTGCCTGTTTTGCCGGTAACAACTGCTCTCTTATTTGTAGAGGCAACTACATTTTCGATAGGCTGGTTATTTTCATCAAAGACAAATCCTATAATATCTAATGCCGATAAAATTGAAAATGAAATAAAAAAACCTGTTAAAATTATTTTATTCATTTCTACCCGGATAGATCAAGTTCGGCTGTCCAGTGACAGGATTCTTGATAACTGTGAGATCGATTTCGTAAAGATCGCGAATTGTCTGATTTGTAATAACGTCTTCCGGTGTTCCATCAGCGATCAACTTTCCTTCTTTCATCATCACAATCCTCTGACAATATTCCGCTGCCAGATTGATGTTATGAGAAACCAGAATTATCAGCTTATTCTGTTCCTGGTTGATCTGGGAAAGCAATCGCATTATCTCCAATTGGTGATTTATATCGAGGTTAGCAAAAGCTTCATCCATCAGCAGAATATCGGTTTCCTGCACCAGTGCTCTGGCTATGGAAACACGACGCCGCTCTCCTCCGCTTAACTGGGAATAAAGTTCATCCTGCAAACGGATAAGATCAAGTTTCTGTAGAACTTTATCAACGACTTTTTTATCCTGCTGGCTATAATTCTGCCAGTATCCTAAATATGGGAATCGTCCCATTAAGACCAATTCTTTTACAGTGTAATCGAATTGTAGCTGAAAATCCTGCGGAATAATCGCTATCTGTTTAGCTAATTCAGCTTTTTGCCAGTGTTTCAATTCCCTGTTGCCAATTGTGATCTTTCCTTCATTAACCGGGTGAAAACCGATCAAGGCTTTTAAAAGTGTAGATTTACCTGCACCATTGGGTCCTAACAGTGCACAAAATTCACCTTTAGCAAAATCCAGTGATAGATTTTGGATCACTTTTTTTTCCTGATAACTTAAGCTGATTTTCTTTATCTTAATCATAATTTCCTATTATTAAAAAAAATATTTGCCAATTCCTACTATTTTTATAGGTTATCTCCCAAGGAGATGTGAAATGTATATTTCAACAAAAACCGAATACGCTGTAAGAGCATTGGCAGAGCTGGCTCTTAGCTCTAACAATAAACCAGTTTCTATCACAGAAATTTGTGAGAAACAAAGCCTTCCGCGTAAATATGTGGAACAGCTTTTTCGTAAGCTCAAACAGAATGGTTTGGTTGTAAGTACTCACGGAGCCTTAGGTGGATATTCCCTGGCTGAAAGTGTCGATTCCATCTCACTTAGAAACATCATGGATGCTGTTGATGAGAGTTATGTGAAATCTTTTTGTAATAGAGAATACCGTACTCTGCATCACTGCAAAGGTTTACCCTGCGGTTTTCATGAACTATGGGATGAGATAAAAGAGCATCTTAATGATTATTTTGAATCGATCAAACTAGACCAGATAATTGCCAGGCTTTAAATGAAGAGTAATAACATCTTCGCTGATTATAGGAGAAAACGTGAAAAAGTATTATTTCGATAATTGCAAAACTACCCAGCCGGCTCCGGAAGTTGTGGATGCCATGCTTCCTTATTTGGGTGAAAAATTCATCTTTCCAGCCAACTTCGTTTTGGGTGGAAGTACGGCAGCTGAAGAATTGGAAACTTTCAAACGAACAGTAGCGGATTCTATTGGAGCACAACCATCGGAGATCCATTTTACCAGCAGCGGAACAGCTGCTAACAATATTGCCATCAAAGGATTTTTATCTGAAAATGCTAAGAACGGAACTCATATCATCGTTTCGGTAATTGATTATCCCGATCTGCTGACCAATGCAGCATTTTTTGAAAAAAGTGGTTTCGAAGTAACTTATCTTCAATCTGATGATCAAGGTTTAATTGATCTGGAGCAGTTGAAAGGTTCGATTCGAAAAGATACGATCATGATGATGACAACTTTTGTGAATCACACTGTTGGCTCGATACAGCCAATTAAAGAAATCAGAGAAATTCTGGATACAGCAGATCACAAAGTCGCTTTACATGTAGATGCTGGACAGGCTTACGGAAAACTTCCCATTGATGTAAATGAATTAGGGATTGATCTGATGAGCATCAGTGCGCATAAGATTCATGGTCCGCAAGGAGTGGGTGCTTTATTCCAGAAAAAAGGAATTGTAGTTGGTCCTGTTATTCATGGCATCAATCGCATTGATAATCATCAAACTGGTGGGATCAGCATGGCTAATATTGCCGGATTTGCCAAAGCAGTTGAACTAACTTTTTCCGATCTGGATAAAACTATTTCACAGCTGAAAGAGCTTTCCAGCTACCTGATGGAGAAAATTGAAACAACTATTCCATACTATATGTTAAATGGTCCCAAAGGTAAAAATCGTGCACCGCATAATGTAAATTATTCCTTTGATTTTATCGAAGGAGAAGCAATAATGCTTATGTTGGATATTGCGGGAATCTCTGTTGCAACAGGAAGTGCCTGTGCATCACAAGGATTAAAGGCAAATTACATTCTCATGGCAATGGGAAGAAATCATGAACAGTCGCACAGTTCGATGAAATTTACTTTGAGCAGATATAATACAAAAGAAGAAATTGATTATACAGTGGAAAAGCTGGCTGAGATCGTGAAAGAACTGCGCCGCAGAAGTCCACTTTATAACGGGGAGAAATAATGCAGTACTCGCAAAAAGTTTTAGATCATTTTATGAAGCCACATAATGTCGGGAAGATCGAAAAGCCCGATGCGGAAGCCACAGAAGGAAGCCCGGCTTGCGGAGATCAGGTATCAATATTTATGAAGGTTGATCCCAAATCTCATGTTATTAAGGATATCAAATTCCAATCTTACGGTTGTGCCTCTAATATCGCCACTGGTTCTATCATCACAGATATGGCAATGGGCAAGACCTTGGAAGAAGCCAAAGACATCAGTTGGAAAGAAGCTGCTGAAGAATTGGACGGTTTACCTCCAGTTAAGATGCACTGCTCTGTTCTGGCAGTGGATACGCTTCGCAAAGCAATCAAAGATTATGAGATCAAACACAATTTATCTGAAGCTGATGTTTTTAGTAAAGAGACTATCGTTGAAGAACTTAAGAAAGTCATCTATCCAAAAGTAGGAGAAGATATCGTTACACTGAAGATGGTTAAATATGTCGGTTTCGAAGATGGTATTGCCATTATTGACCTTGAGATCCCTAAATTTGATAAATATCGTGAAAATGTAGCTGAAGAAGTTCAGGAGCATCTGGAGCAATATCCTGAAATCAAGGAAGTGAAGATAACGATGTAACAATTTTTTACTCATCCTGCTGCCTGCTCAGCCGAAGCTCGGCAAGGCTTGTCATTCTCTTCTTCACCAGGCAGCTAACGTGAAAGATAAGCAATCGTTTTAATTCCTCGTTCCCAAAGTCCTCTTTGGGAACGTTTTTTTTGCAAAACTCCAGTTTTGCTACATTCCTCAATCAAGATGATTGAGTTACTTTATCTCATCCATTTCTATGCAAATTTAAAGATCAATATTTACAATCTCGTTCCCAAGTTTGTCTCGGGAACGTTTTAAGACAGGCCAATGGCCTATCACTACTACTTTTTACAACCTCGTTCCCAAAGTCCTCTTTGGAAACGTTTTTTTGCAAAACTCCAGTTTTGCTACATTCCTCAATCAAGATGATTGAGTTACTTTATCTCATCCATTTCTATGCAAATTTAAAGATCAATA
>QMNP01000004.1 GCA_003647825.1 Candidatus Cloacimonadota bacterium | reverse complement strand
CCATCCCACGATATGCTCACAAAGTTATTTTGTTCAATTACAAAAATATTAGTAACTTGAGGGGGAATTCGTATATAACCTTGATGAGGATCAACTGGATTATCTCTATCTAATGAACATGATACCAGGAGAATTGAAATGTAAATTAGAAATAATATTTTCTTCATCATTAAAATCTCCAGGTGAATCCAGTTGGATTAATCGAAAAGCCCTTAGTGTAATATTGTTGTCGTATCTCATTCCAAACTTTATCATTATATGTTTCCGTGGAATTAATAGAATCATATATGGTATAAATCCAAACGGTAACTCCAAGGCTAAAAAAGATCTGAGAAATAAAATAAGAGTCATTGGCATCTTCGTAAAATTGATTAATATCAGTTATATAAGTAGCTTTCTTATATTTATCATATTTTTCCATAGCACTATCATGATAATAATAAGTGGTTCCTAAAAATATCAATTCTAAGCCCAGAAGAACTTGTCCTTTTGTGTATTCTCCTGCGGAAAAATGTCCCCATCCTGGTGCAAATGCAGATTTTATCAAGTTTGCAGTTATACTCTGTTTTTTAAGTTCATATATTTGCAAAAGCTTTTGTCTATTATACAGATCATTGCGAGCATTATGCAATTTTTCAGGAGAATCCCAACCGTATTTTTCAGGATCAGAAAATTTCTTAATATCAAAATCATTAGAATATAAATTGAATCCCAATGCCACAATAGTAATTACGATTAATACTTTTAACTTCATAGATGCGTTACTCCACTTGCCCTAGAACTTCATCAATATCTGTTTCTAATAATTCTGAAATTTTATTGGAAGGGGACACAGTTCTTGTTTTTAAATCTACTCGCCAGGCAAAATAAAAATTTCCAAATGTAGAGAGAATGTCATAGCGAACTTCATATTTATACAGTCCAATAGAATATGTGACTTTCCAGCCAGAAGGTTTTACTACATCACCAAATTTTTCTTTCATATAGTCTTCTACGATAGATACATTTTTTATTATCATTCCATTCTGATAATTGCTGACGATATTACGAGCAAATGTTTTTGGGTCTTTTTCAGCTTCCAAGATATTCTGCATTATAAAAATCTTGTTCTTAGCTTCTGATGTACTAAAGAGATTATTAGATTGAGTATAGAGATTTAGAGCCTGTTTGTGTTCTTTTAAGCGCTCTTTTTCTTCTGCGAGGCGCATTTTATCCTTTGCCTGCAGATATTTACTTTTTGCTTCTCTAGCTTTTGAAATCTTTTCTGCAGCTACGGGATGGTTTTCAACAAGTTTAAAGCATTTGCTATAAGTAGAAATTGCATTATCAAAATTCAATATCTTTTCCATCTCATTGCCGGATAAAATAAAATTGCTGCAAATTTCTTCAATACGAGCTAGGGTTTCAGCTTTTCGTTCCGGACAATGCTCATAAACATTGTCATAGTATTGCCTGGCTTTTTTTAAGTTGTTCTGTGTGATTTCTGATTCTGCCATTAACCAATACAAATTACCGATTTCATTAATGATATCACTTTGTAATTTTGAAGGATATTTACTAAGTCGAAAGCAGATATCAAGAGCGGCTTCGTATTCTTTATTGGCTTTCAACTCAAGAGCTTCCTGCATAAAATCGGGCAATAAAATATCAATTTTCGGTTGAATTGATTTTCTGTATTCCGAATCTGGGAAATTAGACCAGAGTTGATGATAATCATTGAAAGCAGTGAGGTTCTCTGCTTTTGCCAGGTAAATATTACATCTGTTAAAAAGCATTTCAGGAATCAATTCAGAATCAGGTAAATATTGGATAATATAACTATAATATTCCATGGCTTTGCTGGTATCCTGCTTAGAAATAGCTTCTATTGCAAGCTCTTTATAGCATTCATCTAATTTTGAGTCTGCGATTATGGAGTTTGACAGGTAAAATAGTCGAGATGCTAAAAGCCAGTTCTGTTTTTCATAGGCTTTATAACCTAATTGATAATAACAATCAGATCTCTCCAATTCAGCTCTGGTTGCTAATGAACCCTGGGAGTGTGAAGCCAGGAAATTATCATAATGTTCTATCGCTGTAGCATAATTGCTATCCATATAAAGATCATGAGCAATATGATATTTACTGTTTATAGAACAGCCCAATTGGAATAGTAAAATGATGAAAAGAAGAAAGTTAAGATTTTTCATTGTTGTTATTATTTTCCTTAAGTTGATTATCTGGTATAAAAACAGGAATCTGATCGAGCTTATTTCCAAAAAATATAAAAAACAAAGCCAACATTATTGTAGAAACAATAAGTAATTTTACTGATTCCATTTTAAAAACAAGTATTGTAACTAATACAATTATTATATTTAGTAAATAAACAATAAGTGCAGTTACTTTTGCCGATTGCATAGCATTATCAATACGATGAGTTGAATGATCTTTTCCACCCTGGCTAATACGCCGACCATCCCTTTTTCGAGTTATGCTTACTAAAGAAATATCAAAAATTGCATAACTTAAAAGGAGTACAGGAAGAAGGTAATATAGTTTATCATTCATTCTGATAACAGCAATTCTGCCAGCAAGAATTCCCATTGTAGAGAGGAAATAACCAATAAACATACTGCCGGCATCTCCCAGAAATATTCTTGCTGGATTAAAATTATATGGCAAAAAACCAAACACTGCTCCTGCGAAACTAAGGGCCAGAAGTGACATGAAATTTGTTTGAGCAGCTAAAGCTGGAGTTTGGCTTATAAAACTAAGAGCATAAAATCCTAAAGCAAGAATACCGGACATACCCGTAATAATTCCATCCATATTATCAAGAAAATTTAAGGCATTCATTAAACCAACCATCCACAAAAACAAAATAGGCAAAGTTAAATAAATCGGACCGAACAATTCCATGAGATTATTGAAGTATAAAAATGTGAAGCACGAAACCGCCTGCCCGATTAATTTTATTATTGGTTTCATACCAAATTTATCATCTATGATTCCAACAAGAACAATAATGAGGGCACCAGCTAAATAACCAAGAATAGCAGTTGATATCGCATGCAAATTTACAATAATTACGAAAATTGTAATTAATGTAAAACCAGAAAACACAGCAACTCCTCCCATTAAAGGGGTGGCTTTTTTATGAACTTTTCTGGCATTAGGATTATCAAGAAAATTAATACGATTTGCGATTCGTATAATAAATGGTGTAATACTGTAAACAGAAAGAAAAGCAAGGATCAGCACAGTAAAACATATATATATTATATTCATTAACACCTCAACTTATTTAACGGTAGTGCATTATAACTACTCCCTCAGATTAGCAGGTAGTGTTTTTTGTCAAACCTTTTATAACCAGCACTACTGATGTTAATCCGCTGAAACAATTTGACAAAGAAGGCATCAGAAAGAAAATTTAAAAAGGAAATGATAATGGAGAGTTAATGAAGATTTTCAAAAATAGAAAGGCAAGTCATAATTTCTTTTTTGTTCAAGAATTTGAAGTTGGTATTGTGTTAATGGGAACGGAAATAAAGTCAATTAGAGCAGGAAAAATCAGTTTCAAAGATTCTTATGCTCGTATCGAAGATAATGAAATCTGGCTGCACAATCTGCACATCAGTCCCTATGACAAAGCAGATCACTTCAATCACGATGCAGAGCGAAAGAGAAAATTACTTTTGAACAAAAGAGAAATTAAGAAAATTACTATTCAAGTAGAGGAAAAGGGTCTGACTCTGGTTCCTAAAAATCTATATATCAATGACAATGGACTTGTGAAAATAACTTTAGCTGTAGCTCAGGGCAAGAAATTATATGACAAACGAGAAGCCTTGCAGAAGAAAGATGCAATGAGAAGTATGGAAAGAAAAATGAAGGATTATTAAATCATTACCTTTAGATAATAATCTGAATTTGAACTAAGGAAATATAATGAAGAAAATGAAAATATTAATGTTGGAAGATGTTGCTTCTGATGCTAAGCTGAATGCGGTACAGCTGTCCAAAGATGGATTCAATTTCACCTATAAACTTGTTAATTCGGAAGATTCTTACATCAAAGCTATAAAAGAGGATCCGCCGGATCTAATATTATCTGATTATAATTTACCTCAATTTAATGGGTTGGAAGCCTTGGAAATTCTGAAAGAACTAAATCCGGAAATTCCATTTATAATGGTTACAGGATCACTTGATGACGAAACAGCCGTACAATGTATAAAGCAGGGAGCCTGGGATTATGTGATTAAAGAGCATATTGTTAGGTTGGGAGCTGCAGTGAAAAAAGCTCTTCAATTGAAAGATGAGATCGCTAAAAAAAAAGCAGCGGAAGAGGCATTGAAACAAACTGAAAGAAAATTCCAGAAATTCACAGAACTTCTGCCTGAAGGCGTTTGTGAGACTGATCTATACGGGAATATTACTTTTGCAAATGAAAAAGCTCTTAAGGTCTTTGGTTATACAGCCAGGGATTTAAAGAAAAAACTAAATATTCTCCAGATAATAGCTCCATTCGATAAAGAAAGAGCTCTAAATAAATTGAACTCCCTTTATAAAGGAGAATATTCCGGTTCAGATGAATTTATTGCTATGAAAAAGAATGGGAAAATATTCCCAATTATAATACATGCTAATGTAGTGTTCCAAAATGATTTACCCGTTGGATTAAGAACTGTCCTGGTGGATATTACTCAGCAGAAAAAGAATGAAGAAATAATCCGTCAGAACGCTGAAAAGTTAAGTCTTATGATTGATAACTCACCTATTGGAGTTTGCTCTACAGATTTGAAAGGGTATTTTCAATCAGTGAATCCGGCGTATTGCAGTATGCTGGGGTATAGTCAGGAAGAATTGATTGGTAAGCATTTTAATGAATTTACACATAAAGATGATATTAATAAGAATGCAGAATTATACGATAAATTAGTAAATAGAGAATTGCAGTATTTCGATTTAGAAAAAAGATATATTAGAAAAGATAAATCTGTTATTATCTGTCGACTTAGATCTCAGATTGTACATGATGTTTCTGGAAAACCTCTTTTTGAAATTGCTGTTGTAGAGGATATTACAGAACGAAAAAAAGCACTTGAAGAATTAAAACGTAGGGAAGAGTTCAACTACGCATTGTTTCAATATAATCCTATTGAGACGATGGTCGTTGATGATCAAGGCAGGATCATGCAGATCAATCAAGCAATAATAAACAATAGAACCAGAGCACCGGAAATAGGCGCAGTAATGTATAAAGATTATGCTGCGGAACACGAAATTGATATGTATGATAATTTGATGAGATGTATAAAAACTGGAAAAACGATGCATGTTCCTGAGAGCTCGTACAAAGAAAAAATCTGGATGATTCAAATTGCTCCCTTCAAGGAAGGTGCAATTATTACTGCGATGGATATTACTGCCAGAAAACATGCAGAACATGAGCTGCTTAAATCTTTGCAGGAAAAAGATGTTCTTTTAAAGGAAGTTCATCATCGTGTAAAAAATAATATGCAGATCATTTCCAGTATGCTTAAATTACAAGCTAGACACATAACAAATGAAGAAACTCTACAACATCTTAACGATAGCCAGAATCGGGTAAGATCTATGGCTCTTATACATGAAAAGCTTTATCAAACTGATGATTTTGAAGAAATTGATTACTATGATTATATTCATAGTCTTGTAAACTACTTAACCTTATCTTATCGAGAATTAATGAAAAGGATTTCCATTCAAATAGATATTAAAGATATTTGGCTTGATATTAATACATCAATACCTTGTGGACTTATTATCAATGAACTTATCACAAACTCTCTGAAATATGCTTTTCCTGATGGCAGAAAGGGAATTATCAGTATCTCTATAACCAAAACAAAGACAGAAAAATTAATATTGGAAGTGAAAGATAATGGTATTGGATTACCCAAAGATTTCAGTATGGAAAATATCGATTCTCTTGGATTACAGCTCGTTACAGCTCTTTCTAAACAACTTCATGCCTCAATAGATATTAATACT
Organism: Candidatus Cloacimonadota bacterium; assembly: GCA_003647825.1. GTDB lineage: Bacteria > Cloacimonadota > Cloacimonadia > Cloacimonadales > TCS61 > B137-G9. Next base: position 12,862 of record QMNP01000004.1, on the reverse strand, counting down.
GATGAAGGGGTGTGCTTCACTTTGGAATTTAATCAGAAGAAATAGATATGTGGCTATGGGATAGCAGGACACATCAGAAGATAACATCATTAGCTTTACAGAAATGCAATAAAACTTTTGTAAATCTGCTTAAAGTACATCAGGAATTATTTATTTTGGGAATTGAAGCTCCAGATCGGATATTTAAAGATTTTACAAATCACTATTATAATTGCACTCCCAATGCATATGGAATTCATTCTGGTAAAATTATCCAGAAAATAGGAAAAGAAATTGTTCTCATCGAAAATATGCTGCAAAATCCTGATAAGATTATATTGCATGATAAGATAGCACCATTTTTGTCTGCACTTCTCGATACAACTTTAAAAGCTTTCATCTTTGAATTAGGAGTTCTTTCACACTACATTGCCGATCTGCACCAACCATTGCACACTGATGGAAAATATCGATTTAATGATGAAGAGACAGTGCACAAAATTCTGGAAGCAGATACTCGTTTACATTTGGAAGGATTTCAATTTATTCCGCAAAGACGGCATCGCATCAATGACCCATTTGGTTTTTTCACTTTTCAAATTTATGAGATAAATGGATTTTACGATGATCTGATTGATAGATATTACTTGAAAAAGGGAAAAGTGAAATCTGACAGATGGATGAATTCCAAAGAAATTGTTGAGACCTGCATATCCACTGCTGCAATGAATATTGCTAATCTATTCCTTGGTTTTGAAAAAAAAGCTAAGTGCTTTCAACAAACTGCAAAAAATGCCAGATTGCTGCAGAGATTGAATTCTAAAATTCGTAACGATAGAGCCTATAAGCTTATTGAATATCCAAGTGGAACTTTATCTATAAAGTGTAAAAGAAAGTTATAAATCTGAATCTTAAAGAAATACCGGCATTGGATTATAAATTGTGAAGAGAACTATTGAGCACTATGTTAGAGCATTAAAAGAACAATTTCGAATTAGTATTTCCGAAGCTTAAGTGAGTTCGTAAGAAAGGAATAAAATTATGCACAAAAAAAGGGAAGCTTTCTCAGCTTCCCTTTTTTAATTCTCTTAATATCTTTTTTTCTCTTGAACCCTGGCAGCCTTACCTTTGGCTTTGCGAAGATAAAAGAGTTTAGCCCTTCGTACACGACCGAAACGTACCACTTCGATCTTATCGATATTTGGTGAGTGAAGCGGGAAAATACGTTCTACGGCAACACCATTACTGATCTTACGAACAGTAAAGGTCTGGGAAATTTGTGCTCCTCTTTTCTGGATCACGATTCCCTGGAATATCTGAATTCTTTCTTTAGATCCTTCTTTGATCTTGTAATGAACCTTAATGGTATCTCCAACACTGGTTGTAGGAAAATCAGTTCTTATCTGGTCCTTATTAACTTCGTGAATTACATCCATTGTTCCTCCTATATTTTTCGGAAGCAAGTTTGTGTAAAATTATAGCTACAGCACTGCGTACGGAAAGGTGGTTGTAATTGCCAACTCCTTCTATAGGTTCCAACACATTATCTGCCATTTCGTGAACAGATTTTGCTAAACCGTTGCCCGTACCAAATAATAGCAAAACTGGTTTATCAATTTTACTGCATTTTTCAAAGTTTATCTGGTTTTGCAGTTTTGCTGCTGTAGTAGTAATTACAACACAATTTCCTTCCTGTGATTTTACTTCTGTAATTGCGGCATCAATATCTTTAACAAATTCAATTACCGAGAGAGCATCAACTCTATCAGGGTTGTAACTGCTGGCAATATCGCTTTCCCAAAATTTTAATATACGCCGCATCATTTCTTCTTGCGTTTGTAATGGATTGATTATGAAATATTTTTTTATACCGAATGTCCGGCAGCTTCTAGCTATATCATGAACATCGAGGTTTGTGATCGAAGTTGTAACAATATCACCGAATTTATTATATACCGGATAATGCACAAGTCCCAAATACAAATTACTCATCATTTCCCAGCAGGTCAGGTCTGTTTTTGCGGGTAATCTCCAGAGCTTTTTCTGCTCGCCATTCTTCAATCTTTTTATGATTACCCGATATCAGAACATCAGGAACCTTTAAACCATTGAATTCCGGTGGTCTGGTGTAATGTGGACAACCAAGAATACCATTTTGATGAGAATCGGTTAAAGCAGAATCAATATCACCCAGAACACCTTTCTGCAAACGAGCAACAGCATCGATGAACACCATTGCCGGAATTTCTCCTCCGGAAAGTACATAATCTCCAATTGAAAATTCTACAGTTACCAATGTGTCTCTTATTCGCTGATCAATCTCTTTATAACGACCGCATAAAATTATTAGTTCGTCAATTTTGCTGTATTCAAAAACTGTTGGCTGTTTCAGTAATTTTCCCTGTGGAGTAAAATAGATCACAGGAATTTCCTTTCCCTGTTTTGCAAACAAGATCGCTTCGTACAATGGTTCTGGTTTCATCACCATTCCAGCACCACCACCATAAGGATAGTCGTCTGTTGTGCGATGCTTATCATGAGCAAAATCTCTGATATCAATCAAATTAACTTCGATTGCTTTTTGTTTGAGAGCAATTCCGACCATACTTTCCTGCAGGAAATTTGTGAACATATCAGGGAATAGCGTTAATACATGAATTTTCATAATTCCAGAAATCCTTCGATACCTTTCAGGTTCAGACCATTCTCATCAATTCCAATAACATAAGCTTCTACTAAAGGAATCATGATCTCCTTGCCATTTTCATTTTCAAAAGAGATTACTTCATGAGCTCCATTAAAAAAAGATTCAGTAACAAATCCAATTTCATTTCCTTCAAAAACCACTGGTATTCCAACCAGATCAATAACATCGTTTTCTTGCTGTAATTGCTTGATATCTTCTTTTGCCAGCATAACCTGGACATTGCCATCTTCTACAACATCCATAGCAATTTCATCATCATCAATCCTGATCTTGATCCCGTTGTCGGTTTCAAGATCAATTACTTCTACGTAACGCACTCTATTGTCTGTAAAGAGCAAAAATATATTTTTTAGAAAAAAAAGCTCAAAATTCTCAGCTTCTTTAAAAGATATAAATCCGTTTTTGTGTAAACAGTTACCAAGTTTGCCAATGGCAACAAGGTCTTTGATCTGCATTTATTCGATAATTTCCAGTACCGCTCTTTTACCTTGTCTGGCAGAAACAGCATTTATAATTGTGCGAATTGCACTGGCTGTACGTCCCCGCTTGCCAATGATCTTGCCAATGTCGCTTTTCGCCGATCTTAATTCATAAATGGTAACTTTATCACCAGTTACTTCAGTAATATCGACTGCAGCAGGATCATCAACTAAAGCTTTAACAACGAATTCTATGAGTTCTTTCATCAGCAACTCCTATGCTTTCGTTTCTTCTTCCGGTTTCGTTTCCTTCTCTTCGACTGGTTGAGGTACTTCTTCTTTGATTTCTTCCTTTTTAGGAGCTGGTGTTTCTACAACATCTTTTACAGGTTTTGCAGATTTTTCTGCAACTGTTTCTTCTGGCTTAGCAGTTTCTACAGCTACTTTTTCTTCTGGTTTTGCAGCTTTTGTCTTCTTCGGAGCTTTTACTGCTTTTTCTTCTATAATTTCTTCTTTATCCTTTTTTACTACTTTTTTAGCCGGCTTCTTTTCTTCTTTTTCTATTGTTTCTTTCTTGGCAGGTTTTTCTTTTTTTACTGCTTTCTTTGCTGGTTTTTCCGCTTCTTTTTCAGTTTCTTCTTTTACCTCAAATTTAGCGTTATGGAATTTCTCCATTACGCCAGCTTTTTTCAGTAATGAACGTACTGTATCGGATGGTTGTGCTCCAACGCCTAACCAATATAATGCTCTATCCACATTTACTTTTAATGTGAAAGGATCTGTTTTAGGATCATAATACCCGATAGATTCAAGATATATACCATCTCTTTTCTTGCGTGAATCGAGGGTAACGATTCTATAAAAAGGCTTGTTTATTGAGCCCATTCTTTTAAGCCTAAGCTTTACCATTTCAACTCCTTATCTTTTCCATATGTCTTTATAAAACAAAATGGATTAATTTTTTTTGCACTTATGCCGTCAAGCATTTTTTAGTAACTGCAAGAATTCTAATAACTTAATAATATTTACTGTTACCTTTGTGCCACAAAATCACTCTTTTAAAATATTGCTTCTTTAGAATGGAAGCATTCCACTTTTCATGGCTTTATTGCCACTAAAGTTTTTCATCATTTTTTTCATTTGATCAAACTGTTTTAGAAGACGATTAACTTCCTGTATAGAAGTTCCGCTGCCCTTGGCAATTCGAAATCTTCTGCTGCCGTTTATGAGAGTGGGTTTTTCTCTCTCTTTGGGAGTCATACTATAAATAATTGCTTCTATATGTTTGATGTCTTTTTCATCGACTTTTAATCCTTTCAGGGCTTTTCCACTGGCTCCCGGGATCATGCCCATAAGCTGATCCAGTGGTCCCATTTTCTGGATCTGCTGCAGCTGAGACAAAAAATCGGTGAATGTGAATTGATTCTTTTTAAGCTTCTGAACCATTAATTCAGCTTCTTCGGCATCGATGGTTGCTTCGGCTTTTTCGATAAGACTAAGCACATCACCCATACCCAGAATTCTGCTGGCCATACGGTCGGGATGGAATTCTTCCAGATCAGAGATCTTTTCTCCCATACCAACGAAAACAACAGGCTTATCTGTAACTGCGCGAATGGAAAGAGCTGCACCACCACGGGCATCACTATCCATCTTGGTTAAGATTACACCATCAAATTCCAGTTGGTCATTGAATTCTTTGGCTACAGTTACGGCATCTTGTCCTGTCATTGCATCTGCAACGAAGAAAATATAATCCGGTTTCAGGAATTTCTTAAGTTCCCTTAATTCCTTCATTAGTTTTTCATCGATATGCAAACGACCTGCTGTATCGAAAATGAGAAGATTTGCATCGGTTTTCTCAGCTTCCTTCACAGCTTTTTTGGCAATTTTTAAAACGTTCTTAGCTTTTTCATCTGCGAAAACGGGTAGGTTCAACTGGCCGCCCAGAACCTTAAGTTGATGAATAGCAGCCGGTCGATAAATATCACAGGCAACCAGAGCAGGTTTTAAAGAATTCTTTCGAAAGTTACTGGCAAGTTTGGCGCAGGTTGTTGTTTTTCCTGATCCTTGCAATCCTACCAGCATGATCTTATTGAGTTTGTTCTCATGCAGGCGAACTTTGAAATTTTCATTCCCCATCAGGCTGATAAGTTGTTCATGAACTATCTTCACTACTTGATGACCGGGAGTAAGGCTTTTCATTACCTCTGTGCCAACAGCTTTCTTACTGACTTCATCAATGAAGTTTTTAACGATCTTGAAATTTACATCAGCTTCCAGCAGAGCACGCCGAACTTCTCGCATCGAATCTTTGATGTTCTGTTCGGATAGTTTTCCCTGGCCTTTCAGCTTTTTAAAGATAGCATCAAACCGCTCAGTTAAGCTATTGAACATTTTATATATTACCTTAAACTACTAATTTGTTGTGAATAATTACTGCTTCTAAAAATATAAGAACCGGCAACCAGAATATCAACCCCGCTAATTTGAAGATCATGAGTGTTCTCTTTATTCACACCACCATCAACTTCAATTTCAAGATCAGGATTTAAATTGATCGCAAATTCTTTAAGCCTTTTAATCTTATCATAAACAAGTGGAAGGAAACCCTGCCCTCCAAAACCTGGATTAACACTCATTAGCAACACAAAATCCAGATCGGGGAGAATCGGTAAAATAGTTTCAATTGGTGTCGCAGGATTCAAGGCAATACCAGCTTTCACGCTATTCTCTTTAAGAACATGAATTTGCCGATGCAAATGGTTTTCTGCTTCCTGATGAAAGGACACATAATCGATCTTCCATTTTCCCAGAAGCTCCAGATATTCAGCTGGATTCGAAACCATCAAATGAACATCCAGTGGAATAGCGGCTATTTCTTTGATCTGCTTTATGATCGGCATGCCAAACGTTAGGTTAGGCACAAAATGCCCATCCATCACATCAAGATGTAAAATATCGGCTCCAGCTTTCTGGACAGCTTCAATTTCCTTTTGCAGATTTAAAAAATCCGCTGAGAGAATTGACGGTGCTATTTTGACCATTTTTTTCTTCCAATTCTTGGTTTTTCTTGTCCTATAAAAAAGACAATTTCTTTCAGCTTAATAGCTAAAATGGATTCTATATCAATTATTATCTGATTTTTTCGTAAGATCAATTCCTGCATCCATACATTATTCATAACTGAAACGAATAATACATCATGCTCCAGTTTAATTAACTCTGTTCGCTCTGCCAGCAGTTTGCCAACAACTTTTTGCCAGCCAAAAGCTAAAGTCACAAAATCGTGATATTCAGCTCCGGCAATATTGAAGACAAGCTTCTGCCAGGCATTTCCTGCAGGACTCAGATTCATGAGTCTATCTTATTTAAATATATCTTGAGATCAATCTTTCTTGGTGTAAAGAGAAAATCCCCACCAGGAAAATATTGAGACTGTCACAATTGTCCAATATGCAGTTCCCAATGCATTATAAGCATTTGGAAAGAAATTTGTTAGGAAATTTATTGCAAAAAGAGCTGGAATTGCAGACAGAACAACTAAAAGAACAAGTCCTAATAGCTTTTTAATTTTACCGCCATTGATGAGAGATACAGCTATCACACCTAAGGCGATTAAAGCGGCAGTAGCAACCAGGATCAGAAGATTCTGAACAAAGGGTAACTGAATTTTTCTGAGTGCAATAACCGGACTGAACAAAGCAACAATCAGAAGTACAAGACCAGAAATGCGATGGATCAAAGCTATTAATTTAGGATTTGTTTCTTTTCTATGCTGATGTTTCTTTGTATAAAGAAAGACCAGACCAAATACGATGGCAAAAAATACCAGGTAAAAGAAAAATCCAAATGTCGGGTCATCGGAAGAAAGTCCCAGAGCTGCAAAAGCTAATAAGAGAACTATCCATCCAATTATACTTACTATTTTTTTCAATGTAACCTCCCTAAAACTGATTTACTCCTTCTCAATATTCACTTTCAATACAGTTTTGATAGCAGATGTAAATTCAATGACTACTTCAAAACTACCTATTTCCTTAAGATGTTTATCCATATTAATAAATGATTTATGGATCTCAATTTCTTTTTCTGCAAGTGCTTTTACAATGTCGGTTTCTGAAACAGAACCGAACAAATGATCATTTTCGTCAGCTTTTCGATGAAAGGTAAGTGTAACTTCATTAATCTTTTGAACTAGTACATTGTATTCGCTTTCCAATGCAAGTTTTTCAGCTTCAGCTTCTTTAACAATAGCTTCCACTTTGGATAGGTTGTATTTTGTAGCAAGAATTGCCAGGTTCTTTGGAAGCAGATAATTACGAGCATATCCATCTGCAACGTTTACAACACTACCAGCTTCTCCAAGCTTTTTTATATCTTTAGCTAGAATGATTTTCATCATTTTCCTCCATAACTCTAATTTTTCTAAAATCAAACCAGATATCAAGCATGCCCACAAGGGCTACCAGTATCAGGATTGGTATATTCAAGGCCATTGAAAAGATCAACAAAAAAAGTAAGAATTTGGATTTTGTGAAGAAATCTCTCCAAAAAAAATCCAGGATCGATACTCCTTGAATGATAAACAATGGTACTAAGATCATAAGTGAATTTATTCCCAGTATTCGTACTTGCGGCAGGATGAACAGCAACAAACTAGCTATCAATAGATAGATAATATAAAAAGGTAATCCAATCCTTCGATGATCCCATTTGTTCTGTAATTGTCTGGAAAGCAGTAAAGAGCCAAAATACAAACCTAAGATTATCGATACCATCCAGGTTCCAATATAATATTTAGTTAATATTGCTTTGGTCGATTCTATTAATTCCAGAGCAAATGATAGCTGTTCCTGGTTTTCTGTGATAGAAGACTGTATAAAACTCTCTACATTCTGCATAGCCAGTATTACGTTTTCAAGAAGCTGTTTACCCCAGATAAATTGCCGGGCGATCGCATAACAGCAGTTCACAGCAGATGCTGCCAGTATCGCATTTATATAGCTGCCTGATTTTTGCATAATATAAAAATATATAAATATGCTAACTGCGATTCCAATGAATACATCGAAGAACGTGATCCAGTCTACAACATTTGCCAGAAATAAGCCAACGATTGCCAAGACGAATAATAGCATGAACAGATAAAATCTGTTCAAATATTTTCCACTGAATGATAGTGTAAAGATCAGTCCCCAAAGTGGGGATAATATAGCGAGCACTGCCGCTAAGACAGCAATAAAAATCACTTTAAATTATAAATTATTTATGCTTATCTGTGTAAGGCAGAAGTGCCATTTGGCGAGCTTTCTTAATTTCTACTGCCAATTTTCTTTGATGCTTGGCGCAAGTTCCGGTAAATCTTCTAGGTGAGATCTTGCCGCTTTCTGCTACAAAACGTTTCATTAGGCCAACATCTTTGTAATCAAGTACAGCTTCTTTGTTTTTGCAGAAGAAACATACACGCTTTTTAAAGAAGAAATTCTTCTTTCCAAAACGTCCACCTTGTCTTCCACCAGATCGATTTTGACGATCACCTCCGGGACGACTTGACCTATCTCCGGTGCGTTGTGGGCGATCTCCACGAGGAGCACCACGATAACCGGTATTAGTAGTCGGACGAGGACTAATTGTAGTGGTAGTATTCACATTTTCTTTTTTTTCTATTTTTTCTTCCATTTTATTCTCCTATGAAATTTAAAGATGATTCGATATTATCATCAATTGTAGTTTAGAACGGTACGTCATCATCTGTAATTTCTGATTTTACTGGGGGTTGGCTTCCGCTGGTAAAATCGTTACTTTCTGATTTTGGTTGAGCAGTATAATCTGATTTCTCCAGAAATGAAATCTTGTTTGCTACTATTTCAGTTGCCTTTCTATTTTGATTGTTGGAATCGGTATATGAACGAGTTCTAAGGTAACCTTCTACAATAACAGGACTACCTTTATGCAGGCTTTCTGCACATTGCTCACCACGTTTGCTCCAAACAATTACATCCATGTAACTTGTTTCCTGCTGCCATTCTCCATTCTTCTGATAACTGCGATCAAAAGCAATAGAAAGTTTAGCAACTGGAGTACCACTTGGGATGTATCTTAAATCAACATCACGGGTTAAACGTCCACTAATAACAATACTGTTAATTTTTGGAAATCTTAATTCGCTCATAATGATCTCCTAACTTTTCAACAGAATATTATGACGAATTATGTTTTCATTAAGTTTGTAATAGCGGTCTAATTCGGTTGTTTTGGCGGGATCAAAGTTAAAGTAGTTAATAAAATAGAAACCTTCTCTAACATTTTGAATCTCATAAGCCAGACGCTTTTTTCCCCAATCATCTGTACTCAGAACTTCACCACCGTTCTCCTTGATAAAGGCATGAACATTTGCATTTTCAGCTTTGGCGCTTTCTTCATTCATTGCGGGTGAAATAAGAATCATACTTTCGTATTTCTTCAGCATTTTTCCTCCTTTGGTCATTTGCTCGTACACAACACTTAGGTTTGTGTACTGTTTTGATCCTGAGAATTCTGGATTTTCTCAGAATAGGATTTTTTTAATCTACTGTATTTTTCGACCATACGGTCAAAATCATTTTCTATATATTCCTCAATCAGTTCTTTTGAAAGATCAAAGATTTTTTCCAATTCCAAAAGATCGTTTTTGGAAAAATCAGAAAGGACGTAATCGGCAAGATCTTTTTCAGCTGGTGCTCCCACACCAATCCTTAATCTTTTAAAATTATCCGTTCCCAGTGCTGAACCTATTGATTTAAGACCATTATGACCTCCAAATCCGCCAGCCCTGCGCAATCTGATCTCCCCTAAAGGAATATTTATATCATCCACAATTACCAGAATATCTTCAATTTTATTTCCAGTAAGAACGGATGTTACAGCATTTCCACTTCTATTCATATAAGTCTTGGGTTTTATTAAAATCAAATCAGCAAATTTTATATAATCATATTTAATCTTTTTCTTAAAAGATAACGATCTTTTATCTGCGATCTGATCCAAGAGCATGAAGCCAACATTGTGTCGATTGCTTCTGTATTTAGCTCCCGGATTACCAAGTCCTACAATTAACCGCATTATTCTGCAGCATCTGGTTCAGAAGTCTCGGCTTCTCCTTCTGTTGCTTCCCCTTCTGTTGTTGCTCCTTCTATTGCTTCAACTTCTTCAACTACTTCTTCTTTCTTAGGTGCACGAACAGCTACTAGAGTTGTTGCTTCAGTCATGCTAGAAGTTACACCTTCTGATAACTCAATTTCGCGGAAATGAATTGAATCACCAATTTTTAAGTTTGTTACATCAATTTCAATTTCATCCGGGATGTCTTTTGGAAGACAAGAAATTTCTAAAGTATGATGCAGAATTTCTAACGCACCGCCCTCTTTTGTTCCTTCGGCAATTCCCTTATAGTGAAGTGGAACTTCCAGAGTAATTGTTGTTCCTTTGTGTAATTCCATAAAATCAATATGGACAAAATCACGAGATACTGGATGTACCTGCTTTTCTTTAATAAATGTACTGATTTTTTTTCCGGATAAGTCAAAATCAAAAAAAGCAACTTCACCAATTGATTTCTTATAGTTTTTCATAAAATCGATTTTATTCAATAATATGTTAATCCCAACTTTTCCTTCACCGTAAATTACGGCTGGGATAAAACCTTCACGACGATAGTTGTTCAGATCTGATTTTTTCCCTTTTTCTCTCAATGTAGCTTCTACCTTTATGTTCATAATTCCTCCGTTATGGCGCCCACTATGTGGGTAAGTATCTATCTGAATAAGATACTCAACGACTCCTCTATATGTATTTTCTTTACTGCTATTGCTAAAAGTTCAGCAATTGACAGCTGAACTATTTTTTCACACTTCCTTTTTTCTTTTGAAAGCGGAACTGAATTTGTGATAAATAATTTCTCTATGGGTGAATCTTCTAAATTCTTTATTGCATTCCCAGATAATATGCCATGTGCACAGGCTGCGTAAACTTTCTTGGCACCTTTGTCAATCAGGCCTTTGGCCATTTTACATAAACTGCCGCCGGTATCGATAATATCATCGAACAAGATTGCAGTTTTGCCATCAACATCTCCGATGATGTTTAATATCTCTGCCTTATCAGCATTACCAATTCTACGCTTATCACCAATGGCAAGACCTAAATTCAGTCTGGATGCAAGTGCTCTTGCTCTTGCAGTACCACCTGTGTCAGGTGATACGACCACTGCATTCGATAAATCAAGATTTGCTTTGAAATGACGAACAAAAATCGGCATTGAATACAGGTGATCTACTGGAATATCAAAAAAACCCTGGATCTGATCTGAATGAAGATCCATTGCTACCACTCTATGTGCTCCGGCTGTTGTTAAAAGATCTGCGATCAGTTTAGCTGTGATCGGTACTCTCGGTTGATCTTTCTTATCGGAACGTGCGTATCCAAAAATCGGGATCACGCAATTTATTCGTTGAGCAGAAGCACGTTTTAATGCATCGATCATTATCAAAAGTTCCATAATGTTATCGTTCACAGGATAACACGTAGGTTGAATAATGAAAGTATCAGCTCCACGAACATTTTCGTTTACTTTCACAAAAGTATTGTCATTAGAAAATTTGAAAACTTCTAAATCTCCTAATGGAATACCAGCATAACGAGCAACATCTTCTGCTAATTTTAAATTAGCATTTCCGGCAAATATCTTTAACCTGGAAAACATAGACCTTCTTTATTGATTTTAATAGAAATATATTAAAAATTTATTCTTCGTCTTTACTTTCGGCAGCTGTAAGTGCTTCCTGTAAAACTTCTTTATATTTTTCGATGATAGTTTTTTCGACAAGATTTCTGGTTTCAGTGTTGATGGGATGAGCAATATCCCTATATTCACCAGTACTTACACGCCGACTTGGCATTGCTACGAAGAGCCCATTTTCACCTTCAATCACTTTGATGTTTCTGATAATGAATGCATCGTCAATTACGATGTTCACAAATGCTTTGAGTTGATTACTTTCTCGGATAAATACTTTTACATCTGTAATGTTCATTTTGTACTCCTTTTAATTGTTTTTGTAATGCAATTCCAATATTTTTTTCTTGTGAAATATTCTGATAAATTTTCTGCTGTTGCTCTATCTGGACAGAAACCGATCATTGTCGCACCGCTTCCAGAGAGCATTGCTTTCATTGCTCCATTTTCCTGCATGAAATTCAGTGTTTTACCGATTTTCGGATAAAGTCTGATTATACCCTCTTCCAGTTTATTGAAACAAAAGTTTACATCTTTATTTCGCAAAAATTCCTTCCAGTTACTATTTGGTTTTACTACATTCACCGCTTCATAGGCTTCTTTGCTCGATATTTCAAATCCCGGATTCACAAGAAGAATATTCTCGATTTCCAGATCATCCAATCTTTTAATTTCTTCTCCTCGTCCTTCTCCTATAGCAGTTCCACCACTTAAAAAGAAATTGATATCACTGCCAAATCTTGCTGCTATTGAATTCATTTCTATGGTTGATAAATTCAATTTCCAAATCACATTTAAAGCTAGAATAGTTTGGGCTGCATTACTGCTTCCACCACCTAATCCAGCTGCAATTGGAATATTTTTTTGCAACTCAATTTTTGCACCATTTAGCACATTATATTTTTTTTGTATAAAGATCGCAACTTTATAAATCAAATTCTTTTCGAGACTTACAAAGTCTATGTTTGCCAAAATCTTTAT
>QMNP01000003.1 GCA_003647825.1 Candidatus Cloacimonadota bacterium | reverse complement strand
GTGTTTTTGTGAGAAAAGAAAAAAAGTGTGTCTTTGCGAGTTTGCTTCTCGCTGTTGCTTACGAAGCAATCTCTATAAATAGTAATCAATTAGCAATATAGATTGCTTCAGCAGAAACTCTCTTATCGATGCTTCGCAAAGACAAAGTTTATATTATGCAGAAGCCTCAATAGATTTTTATAAAAGGAGAGATGAATGAAAGTAAGAATTTTTGAAAATACAAGAGCTGTTTTAGAAGATCAGATCAATGATTGGTTGATTGCTCATCCAGAAGTTGAAATCATAAAAATACTTCAATCCAATCAAAAGGATTCTATGGCTACAATTTCAATTTGGTATAAATAGTCTTTGAGATAACACACATTTATTTAATGCTGCAGCTGCTGGAATTCTTTTCCGGCAGTTTTGTATTAATATCTATCTCACCTTTAATTTGACAATGAATCCATTTCGATTAACTTGTCATCAGTTGATCTTTAACAGCTTTATAGATGGGGGTGTCCTGGTTTCGACAGGGATAAAGGGGATTGCTGATGCATGCCGAGGAGATTACCTACTCGTTAAAAAGGTGATACAAACCTAAACGCAAACGATAACTTTGCACTAGCAGCTTAGTTCTGCTACGGTCCTGCCAAGCTTTGCTGTTAAGCTGGCAGCAGACCGCCATAATTAACAGCTATAAACGACAGAAGTCTGTGATGTCGTTCGAAAAACTACAGGCTGGTCGCTTAGCATAGTTTGATTGTTTTCTTGCTTTGCGATAAGATCAAAAACAACTAAGCATGTAGATTCGGCTTTTGACTTATCTTTGGACGCGGGTTCGATTCCCGCCACCTCCACCATTTACATATTATTGCAAAACAAGCTCCACTGTCGGGTAGAGCTTGTATACTGAATTATATGCTTCTGATTTTTTTATACTTTCCCAACCCGACGACGATCTATCTCTTTAAGAAGTTTCTTACGCATTCTCACACTTTTAGGTGTTACTTCCAATAGCTCATCATCCTGGATGTATTCCATGGCCTGTTCCAGACTGAAGCTCCTGGGAGTGAAAAGTTTAATAGAATCATCAGAACCGGACGCACGCACATTGGTGAGTTTTTTACCGCGGCATACATTCAAGATCAAATCATTCTCACGCGTATGTTCGCCAATAATCATTCCTTCGTAAATATTAGTTCCCGGCTCGATGAACATGGTTCCGCGTGCTTGAAAACTGAATAACGAATAAGCTGTAGCAATACCAGTTTCCATCGAGACAAGAGCACCGCGACGTTTCTTTTTATCCATTTCACCTTTATAATATTCATATTCATAAAAACTGTGATTAATAATGCCTGTTCCGCGAGTTTCAGTTAAGAATTCATTACGGAAGCCGATAAGACCCCGAGCAGGAACTTTAAACTCTAATCGTGTAAAACTATCATTTCCGGGGATCATGTCGATCATTTCACCTTTTCTTACACCCAGCATTTCGATAACAGTGCCCACAAACTCATCAGCAACATCAATTACAGCCAGTTCGATTGGTTCAGTTTTCTTTCCTTTGAGTTCACGGAAGATCACTTTAGGAGTAGAAACCTGGAATTCAAAATCTTCCCTTCTCATATTTTCGATGAGAATAGAAAGCTGCAGCTCTCCCCTGCCTTTTACTGTGAAGGCATCTTTGGCTTCTGTCGCTTCCACTTGAATACTTACATTGGTTTGCAATTCTTTCTGCAATCGATCCCAGATGTTTCGTGAAGTTACGTATTTTCCTTCTTTACCGGCAAAAGGAGAATCATTTACTTTGAAGGTCATTGTCAAAGTAGGAGCGTCAATTTCTATAAGCGGTAACGGCTTAGGATGTTCTTTATCGGAAACTGTTTCCCCTACATCAACCCGTTCCATTCCAGAAAGAGAAACAATATCACCTGCATAGGCAATTTTTGTTTCTTTCTTCTTCAACCCTTCATAGCTGAATATTTTAGTAATTCTATATAAAAGTCTTTCCCCATCACGTTTCAAAAGAACCACTTCTTCCCCCTGACTTACAGAACCATTGGTAATTTTTCCGGTACCGATCTTACCAAGATAATTATCATATTCAATAGCGGATATCAGCATCTGCAGTGGTTTTTCCTTATCACCTTTGGCATCTTCCACGTGCTTAATGATAGTTTCGAAAAGAGGAATGAGATCTTCATTATCATCATCCAATTCATATTTTGCAATGCCATCACGGCCGGAAGCATAGACTACGGGAAAATCAAGTTGCTCATCATTAGCTTTAAGCTCAATGAACAAATCAAAAACCATTTCTAAAACATCGGTTGGACGGCTATTCGGACGATCTATTTTATTGATCACTACAATCGGTTTTAAACCTAATTCCAAAGATTTCTTCAAGACATATTTTGTTTGCGGCATCGGACCTTCGAATGCATCTACAAGCAGAAGTACCGAATCTACCATTTTCATGATACGCTGCACTTCACCACCAAAATCAGCATGACCGGGTGTATCCACTATATTTATTTTGTACCCTTTATAATGCATAGAAGCATTTTTCGAGAAGATCGTAATTCCACGTTCTTTTTCCAGATCATTAGAATCCATAACTCTTTCTACCATTTTCTGGTTTTTACGAAAAACTCCTGCCTGCTGTAAAGCTCCATCTACCAATGTAGTCTTGCCATGATCAACATGAGCAATAATTGCTATATTTTTTATCTTATTCATAAGATGTTTCTCCCTAAATCTGCAAGTGATTATTTTGATAATATTATTAAATTCACATGCAATTGATGTCATCCAGATTTCAAAGGTTACAGCGTCAATGTAATTATTCCTTTTTCAAGTAATTAGCACAATTTCCAGCATATGTATATTTTTTTGATTTCAAGTGTTTGGATTTGCTTTCTTGACACAAATTTCATACTTGAAATATCTGTGCCATGAAAATATTGGTTTAGCTTGGATTGAAATTGAAAAACTGCTACATAGAAAATCAATCCAGAAATTAAATTTTAAGGAGCAAATGTGAGTCTGTTAAAATTAAATAATGAACAAAATATGATTCGTAATGAATTCAGAAAATTTGCAATTTCTGAAATCGAACCTACAGCTGAAGAAATTGAAAAGCAGGGAGAATTTCCCAAAATCATTGTTGGTAAATTAGCAGAACTTGGATTATTAGGACTTATTATTCCAGAGCAATATGGTGGTGTAGAACTTGATCTCACCAGTCTTTGCATTGCTGTTGAAGAAATTTCAAGAGTAAGCGCATCTATTGGTACAATATTAGTTGTAAATAACTGTATGGTTGCCTACCCTCTTATGATGTTTGGTAATGAAAAGCAAAAAGAAAAATATCTGAATCGGCTGGCTGAAGGTGAAATTGGCGGATATATTTGCGAACCGGAAATTGACCTTCCGAAAGAAAAAAATGATTTGAAGCAGGATGAAGGTAATTTGTTTTTTTCCGGTCATAGAGAGTTAGTTTTAAATGGCGAAGCTGCTGATTTTTATATTTTCCCAATCCAGACAAAAGAATTTGCAAAGTATTTCATATTAGAAAAATCGGTTAAAGGTTTGTTTCCCAATCCAATGAATTTATTAGGTTTAAGAACTGCTGGTTTTATGAATGCAGAATTTCAGGATTTGCCGCTATTGGATGAGAATTCATTTCCAATGGGAAAAGATGAGCTAAATAATTCAAAAATCAAAGATATTGCAAACATTGGATTCTCAGCAGTTTCTTTGGGAATTGCTCAAACTTGTTTGGAAACTTCTATTAAATATGCAAAAGAGCGGCTTCAGTTCGGTAAATCTATATCAAAATATGCAGCGATCAGAGATATACTGGCAGAAATGAAAACAAGGATTGAAACTGCCAGACTGCTTGTATATGAAGCTGCTTCACGTTTTGATAATGGTGAAGATTATTCTAATCAAGCTAAGATAGCTCGAATTGTTGCAAATGAAACTGGTTACTGGTGTGGTTTAAATGCGATCCAGGTACATGGCGGATATGGATATATGAAAGATTATCCGCTGGAAAGATTCTTCCGCGATGCCAAAGTTGTTCAACATCTTGAAGCATCTTCCCGTATAATGAAATTAGATATTGCACGACAACTTCTACGGTAAATAAATACATTCTATGAAGAAATCAACTATCTTTGAAGGCTATTTGAATATAGCCAGAAATCAGCAATCTGTGCTCTGGACAATACCTTTTGACAATCGTAGAGATTCCATTAATTTTCCCGAAAAGCTTATCTCAAAATATCAATTAGTTTCTGGTGCAAGAGTAAAATGCGAGATTAATAATAATAAAAGAGTCACAAATGTATTAGCAATTTGTGGTCATAAACCAGAAGATTTTGAATCACGATCTAATTTCAGCAAATTAATACCGGTAAATCCTTTCGAGAAATATGATTTTGGTTCATCGGATTCCACATCCGTCAGGATATTAGATCTTATAACTCCTATTGGCAAAGGAACCAGAGGCCTCATCGTCTCTCCCCCACGAGCCGGCAAAACAGTGTTATTGGAAGCAATTGCCAACGACCTGCATCGCTTAGACCCAAAACTAAAGGTTATTGTTCTACTTATTGATGAACGTCCCGAAGAAGTAACATCTTTTATCAGAAATACAAAAGCTGATGTTTTTCACAGTTCTCTGGATCAAGGCTCAGCTTCTCATATTCTACTTTCCAGTTATCTTGTAGATCATGTTCGTGTGGAAGTTGAGTGTGGAAATGATATAGTCATTCTTATCGATAGTTTAACCAGAATGGGGCGTGCTTATAATTTGAATGACAATAGACACAGTAATCGAATAATGTCGGGAGGATTATCTTCTGGAGCATTGGAATTACCAAGAAAATTATTCGGTATGGCCAGGAATATTGAAAACGGTGGTTCCTGCACGATTTTAGCAACAATACTCAAAGATACTGGATCCCGCATGGATGAAGTAATTTTCCAGGAATTCAAAGGAACTGGTAATAGTGAGATAATTCTTGATCGGGATATTGCAGAGCAAAGAATATTTCCTGCAATAAATATAACAGAAAGTGGAACCAGAAAAGAGGAATTACTTCATTCATCGGTGGAATTAGATAAGATCAATGATATAAGAAGACAATTACTTCAAATAGATAAATCGGCTGCAATTTCTAAGCTTAGAACTATAATAGATCGATATGAAACTAACACGGAATTATTAAAAAAATATTAATTTTATTTTTACCTCAGATTTACTGTCAACTTCCTGAACACAGTTCACTTTCTTGAGATTGCAAATTATTGAGATTCATTAAGTTACGTTAACTCTTTGCTAATATAGGGAGTTCCATATTTTCATTAAATGGTACTTTAATCTATACAAAAAAGTTAGCCTTCATTAACCATTTTGCACTTACTTCTTGACACAAAAATTGATATTTCAATAAATAACTGCGTAAATAATAAGGAGAGATTATGTTGAAGAAATACTTTGCTCTGCATGAACTTGTAGATGGAATGAACGAAATCCTTTTAAGTAATGATTTATTCCGTACAGGTTTATTAATTATGGATTATCTTCATGAGCACAGAGAAGCTAATATGACTGATCTTAAAAAATTTTCTAAAGTAAGTTACAGCAGAGTTACAAGAGTTGGAGATCATTTGGTAAAGCTTGGATATTGTACTCGTAAAAACTCTAAAAGAGACAGAAGATCATGGATTCTTGTGATAAGACCTAAAGGAGAGAAATTCCTGGCTGAGATTACAGAGAAACTTCAAGCTTTTTACGATAACAATAAGGATAAAATTGCAATAATCACAGAATAATTTCAGTACATATTTTTTAAAAAAGTAATAATTAAATAGTTATTTTTTTTAACTAGTTAAGCATAAAAAAAAAGCCCCGATCGATTCGGGGCTATAATTTTATTACACAAAATCAATTACTGCATTGCTTCCCATTCTTCACTAGAAGTTGGAGGTACAATTTCACCGGCAATAATTTTCGCTTCCAAACCTTTAACTTCTTCCAGAATCTCTGCTGAAACATGTTTATAGGAAGTTGGTGCGATTCCTACTCCGCCTTCTTTTAATCCATAAACTACGTTTGTTCCACCAGGGAAGGTTCCTTCAACCAAAGTTTTTGTAAGATTATAAATAGCGTTATCTACTCGCTTCATAGCGGATGTGATCACGTTATCTGGTGCAAGAGAGTTTTGATCTTTATCAACGCCAATTGCATATTTATTCTGCTCTTTAGCCGCTTCGATCACACCGTCGCCAACTCCACCGGCTGCGTGGAATATGATATCAGCACCGTTTTTGTACATCTGGTTGGCAATTGCTTTTCCCTTGGCTGCATCTGTAAAAGAATCTGCATATTGAACTAGAACTTCACAATCTGGATTCCCTTCTTTTACACCTGCTAAAAATCCATAATGGAATTTATGAATTACAAAGAAATCCATTCCACCAACAAAACCTACTTTATTTGTTTTGGTCATTTTACCAGCAATGTAGCCTACCAGATAGGAAGGTTCTTGCTCTCTAAATAATACTCCAACCAGATTTGGTGTAGGAGCTTCAAAGAAACAGTCTATTCCTGCGTATTTCTGCTCAGTATTCATTGTAGCTAATTCACTCAGAACATCAGCCATTTTAAAACCAATACCCCAGATAAGTTCATTTCCTGCATCAAATAAAGTTTCCATATTGGGTTTGTAGTCAGCATCCTGAGTTGATTCCAGATAACTGGCTTTGATATCAATTTCCTTCTCTGCTCTTTGCAGACCTTCCCAGGCACTTTGATTAAAAGATTGGTCGTTTACACCACCAACATCAGTAACCATTGCCACTTTTATGGCAGCTTCCTTTTTGGCTTGACTACAGCCAGCAACAACTAGTACTGCAATACATAATAAAACTACAACTTTTTTGTTCAACATTAACCCCTCCTATTAATTTTTCCGGTTTTTGCTGTTTTTTATTTTTTATATGGAATACCATCAGCTGCCGGTGCCACTGATTTTCCAACAAAACTAATTAAAATCACCAATGTAAGAATGTATGGTAGCATACTTAGAATTGATGATGAGACATTAAAATCAAATTGACCAAGGAATACCGTAAGCCCCTGAGCACTACCAAATAACAAACAGGCCAGCAAAGCACCTTGAGGTTTCCATTTTCCAAATATCATGGCAGCCAAGGCTATAAATCCATGCCCTGAAATCAGCGTAGGTCGGAAATTGGATACTATTGCCAAACTCATGGCAGCTCCTCCGAATCCTGAAAAAACTCCGGAAGTTATTACTGCCAGATATCTTGTTTTTGCTACATTAACGCCCAAAGTATCTGCCGCTTTCGGATGTTCACCAACAGCTCTTATCCTTAAACCAAGTTTGGTTTTATATAAGACAAACCAAACAATAAAAACTAAAATGAATGCCATATAAACAGTGGCATATCTGTTTCCCAGAAAAAGATTCATGAAATTCATAAAAAACAGTCGTGTGCCCTCATACCCTTTTTCTATAAGAATATTCTCATTAGGGAATATCGAATTTAGTATTCTTGGCATTTTATTATTCAAATCTATTGATCGTGTCATAGTTGCGCCATCAAATAAAATTCTACTTAGAAACAGTGAAATTCCAGGTCCTAAGAAATTAATGGCAATTCCAGATACGATCTGGTCTGCATGAAAAGTTACGCAAGCAATTGCATGCAGCAATCCAAAAAGTCCACCGGCAATTCCAGCAGCCATAAATGCGATCCAGGGATTTCCAGTGAAATAACCAACTGCCGCACCGGCAAAAGCGCCGACGACCATCATCCCTTCCAGACCAATATTAACAACTCCTGAGTTTTCTGATATTACACCACCAAGAGCAGTATAGATCAGCGGTGTAGAATACATTAGCGTAGTTCCCAGTATCAGTGCTATATTATGAAGCATCTATCCTTCCCCACCTAAACTTTTTCTGCTTTCTTACGTTTTCCAAATTCCAGAATTAATCTTATCACTTGAGGAATTGCAATAAAGAAAACGATTATGCCAATTACGATATTAATGATCTCAGAAGGTGCACCCATGGCAGGCTGCATCTTTGGACCTCCATATTTTAAACCACCGAAAAGAAGGCCTGAAAATACACATCCTATGGGTGTGCTATTACCAATAAGTGAAACTGCAATTCCATCAAAGCCATAACCTTCCATTGCCGCGAGCAGAGAAATTTGATGCGATACTCCCATAACCTGCAAAGCACCGGCTAAGCCGGACAATGCTCCAGCGATAGTCATGGAAATCACCATATTCTTCTTTACATTAATACCGCCATATTCAGCTGCATAAAGGTTGAAACCTACAGCACGAAGACGATAACCAAGAGTCGTATGCTTTAATATGAACCAAACTAATACTGCTACCGCTATAGCGATCAAAAATCCCCAGTTGATCGGAGTTTTAAAAAGATCTCGCCAAAATGGATGATCGAGTAACCAGGCTATACCTTCTTCTGAACGCTTCCATTTATCTAAAAATGTAATACTTGCAGTTGGCTGAATAGCATATGAAACTTCTCCTCCCGGTTTTTGAAATCCTGGAGTATAGATAAGAAAGTTTTGTAAATATAAAGCAACCCAATTCAGCATGATAGTAGAAATAACTTCATTCACTCCAAATCTGGCTTTAAAAAATCCGGTAATACCACCCCAAAAACCTGATGCTATTAATGCACAAATAATTACTAAAGGAATATGCAGAATTGCTGGAAGATGAATAAAATATCCCACAACCACAGCAACAGTGCTTCCAATTATGTATTGTCCTTCGGCTCCAATGTTAAAAAGTCCGGTTCTAAAAGCAAAAGCGATCGATAATCCTGTTAGAATTAGTGGTGTAGATCGAATGATTACGTAAGATAGATATTTTGGTTTTCCAAAAATTCCCTGCAGCATAACTCCATAAGCCTGCAAAGGGTTGAAACCAGCAGCCAGTAATATGATAGCACCAATAAATAGACCCAGAAAAATTGAGATTACTGTAAAGAGGAAGACATTATTGGAAAACAATTTCAAGAATTTCTTAATCACTTGCAGTTCCTCCTGCCATCATCAAGCCAAGGCTTTCTATATCTGCATCTTTTGCATCTACCATACCTACAATTGCACCTTCGTAGATCACTGCAATCCTATCGGAAACATTAATTACTTCGTCCAATTCTAATGATACAAGTAGAACTGCCTTATCTTCATCACGTTGTCTCACCAGAGCTCGATGAACATACTCAATTGCCCCTACATCCAATCCTCTTGTCGGTTGTGCTGCAATAAGCAGATCCGGATCATTGGTTACTTCCCGTGCTATTATTACTTTCTGTTGGTTGCCGCCGGAAAGATTTCCAACAATTTTATTTTCATCTGTAGGTCGAACATCAAACTTATCGATCAGCTCTATCGAAAACTCAGTAATCTTCAAGTGATCTAAAACTCCCTTTTTCGCAAAAGGTTTTTTAAAGTGATTCTCCAGAATTAAATTCTCAGATACAGAGAAATCCAGGACAAGACCACGCTTCTGTCTATCCTGAGGAATGTTGGAAATTTTACTTTCGATAATCTCCAGAGGAGTTTTATTAGTTATATCTTTGTTATGAATTGATACTTTACCCGATTCTATTTTTCTTAATCCCGTGATAGCTTCAAGTAGCTGAGACTGCCCGTTACCATCTATGCCGGCTAATCCCAGGATCTCACCTCTTCTTACTTCCAGAGAAAGCTTTTTTACTGCATCCAAACCACGGTTATCTTTTACGACCAGATCTTCAATTTTCAAGACAACTTCACCTGCTTCTTTAGGTTTTTTATCCACTATGAAGTTCACTGCCCGGCCAACCATTTTTGCAGCAAGTTCTTCTTCAGTAGTTTTACTTACATCAACGGTATCAATAAACTTTCCGCGTCGGATTATGGTACAATAATCTGCCATTATTTTTAGTTCTTTAAGTTTATGGCTGATGAGAATTATAGATTTACCTTCTTTTGTAAGATTATGTACGATCTTGCCAAGTTCATAAATTTCCTGAGGTGTTAGAACTGCCGTTGGTTCATCTAATATCAGTATATCAGCTCCGCGATACAATGCTTTTAAAATTTCTACCCGCTGCTGCATACCCACAGTTATGTCTTCGATCTTTGCTCTGGGATTTACAGCTAATCCATATTTTTTGGAAAGCTCCTCAACTTCTTTTTCAGCCTCAGCAATGTGAAGCTTACCAAAACTTCCGGTTTTTTCCATACCAAGAATTATATTTTCCGTTACAGTAAATGGCTTCACCAGCATAAAATGCTGATGCACCATTCCGATCTTATGCTGTATCGCAATATTTGGATTCTTGATCTCAACTTCTTTCCCGTTAATGAATATCTGTCCACTGGTAGGTGTATAGAGACCATAAAGTACATTCATCAATGTAGATTTTCCTGCTCCGTTTTCTCCAAGAAGGGCATGTACTTCACCTTTATGCACTTTAAGACTGATTGTATCATTAGCAACAAAATCACCAAATTTTTTGATGATATTTTTCATGTAAACTACAGGAATCTGGGCAGTACTTTTTGCGTCTGGTTTTATATTTCCGGACAAATTTTACTCCGATTTTTCTCTGTCATCCTCGCAAAAGCGGGGATCTAATAAAATTCATGGATTACCATTTTTATGGGAATGACAAAAAGAGCAGGCCGAAACCTGCTCTATACAATATTTACTTAATTAGAATCTGCGGTGCAGACCAAAGAAGAAGGAGGTTGCATCGTGATTATTTGCACTCGAATATAAGAAGTTTTTGTGCAATTTTACATTAGTTGATAATGACCATTTCTTATAATTCCAGAAAAAACCATTGAACATTTGCCATTCAGTTGCTTCTCCACCGTTATCTTCGGAATAAGTGTTGGCAAAACCAAAATCTGACCAGCCCTGATATGTCAGGTTGAAATCATCGCTGAATTTTTTAACATTTGTATACCAGTTGATCATTGCAACAAAACCAGCAGGTTCCATATCCGCACCGAAACTTGTATTATCAATTTTTTGGTACAAGTTCAACGAGAACATATCAAAAAATGGTATTGCTAAATCCGTACCTATACCAATGTAATAGTTTTCTCCACCATTGAATCCTTTATATACAGCAGCTATATAGGATTCTTTGATAGGACCAAAACATTTCTCTCTACCCATCAGTTTAGTTAGACTGAATCTCGGATTAATTTTAGTAAAGAAATCACCTGAATTTGCTGGAGATTCAGCACCAAAAGCATTTTCTCCCTGTCCAAAGATGTGATTTGCATCAAAGAAATAGTAAAAGTTTAAAATACCCGTTCTTCCGCCACCTTCAATTTCAAAGTAAGTGTCATTATAAGTATCTCCAAATGGGTTTGCAAGTCCAACTGCTTCGTACAAGTTCAACTGCATCCAGGTAAAGTCTGCAAACAGACCAGCAGACACCAACATAACCAACAAAACTACTAACGCTTTTTTCATAGTGCTCAATCCTCCTAAATTTATTGTGTCAAATATTGTAATTGCTTTTATATTTGTAAATTGATTTATTTTCTTCAACCTTATGAAACAATATTTAACTTGTTATAATCATTGTATTAAAGTGTTGTATAATTTTTTTTAACGACAGGCAGCTAATGTGCATAATAAATTATTATAATTGTAATTATGAAATTGAAAATTATTTTAAACTTATCAATTGACATACAATCACTATAAATCTAATTATCCAGCGAAAAGAAAATAATAATTGGATTAAGTAGAATGAATAAAGGTAATAAATTAGATAATGTAAAATTAACTCAGCATGTACGTGCTGCTGGTTGAGCCGGTAAAGTAAGTCCGGGTGACTTAGCAAAAATCATGCAAGGATTGATAAATTCATCCTCAAAAAACATGCTTGTAAGTTTTGAAAGTAGTGATGATGCCGGTGTATATAAAATTTCAGATGATTCCGCAATTGTGCAAACTGTTGATTTCATAACTCCGGTAGTTAATGATCCTTATTTATATGGTAAGATAGCTGCTGCCAATAGTCTTAGCGACATATTTGCTATGGGCGCAAAAGTTCATACTGCCTTAAACATGGTAGCTTACGATAACTGTAACGTTACCAAAGAAGTGTTGAATGAAATACTTCAAGGTGGATTGGAAAAGATAAAAGAAGCAGGCGGAGTATTATTGGGTGGACACACTGTAGAAGATCTGGAAATGAAATACGGTTTATCAGTTACTGGATTAGTTCACCCAAAAAAGATCGTAAGAAATAATACAATGCGGCCAGGGGACAAGATCATCCTGACTAAACCCTTGGGAACTGGTGTGATAACAACTGCCATAAAAGCAGACCTGGCCCCAAAAAACGCAATTGATAAAGCAGTTTTCCATATGAGTTTTCTGAACAAAACAGCTGCTGAAATTGCTGTGAATCTTGGTGTGAATGCCATGACCGATGTTACTGGCTTTGGTCTGCTCGGGCATCTTTTTGAAATGACAAGAAAAAATATTGCCGTACAATTAGATGGTAATTCAATTCCCATAATTGAAGAAGCATACGAGATGGCTGAACTTGGAATGTTTCCTGCCGGCTCATACAATAATCGAGAACATTTCTCACCTAATGTTGAATATGATAAGAAATTAATTCCAGATGATAAAATTATGCTGATGTTCGATGCCCAAACTTCTGGTGGATTATTAATTTCCGTTGCAGAAGATAAAGCCGAAAAACTGCTGGATAAAATTAAACAGGCGGGAATTGAATGGGCTGTAATTATAGGTGAAGTGCTTGAATCTGACACTAGACGAATTACTATTTTTTAATTGATTCCATATAGATCATATTACTCCTCTGAAGTGATTCTGGGCGAGTGGAGTCTCATTTAATCCCACAGTTAAAACTGTGGGCTTAAGACATACTGAATATTGAATTAACCTACAACTTCAGTTGTGGGAATAACAAAGCCACATTTCTAAATTTCAACCAGTAGTGCATCGGCTTTCAGCTTACTGAAAACGACGCTATTTTTTCCTGCATTACTGGTTTTCGAAATTTTACCCAATTATACAGAACTCAAAAAGTGGTTTTTTTTTGCATAAATATACAAATCACAAATTTTATTTAATCTTTTTGAAGCTCAATTTATTTTAACTTGACAGTTAATTTTATAAAATAGATTTTTAACCATGTAGTTAACCCTGATTATTAAGAGGAGGGAATTATGACTTTAGGGAAAAGACTGAAGAAGCTGCTTAGGAAACTCAATCTCACCCAAATAGCACTTTCTCAGGAGATAGGTGTTTCCAATGTGGTTATTAACAGGTATATAAAAGATAAAACCATGCCGGATTACAATTTTTTAAACAAGCTCGCCAGTTATTTCAACATAAATATTAATTGGCTGCTTACTGGTGAGGGTTCCATGTTCCCTACTCGCAATATAAAGCAATTTGGTGATCGGGATTTTTATTATATGCCTATTATCGATACTGTGAGCTGTGGATCACCACAAGAGATAGAAGCTGCAGAACCGCTTGATCATATTTTGCTCGATACAAATTCACTTCTGGGAGATTTTAACGATTATTTTGCCTTCTATGCCAGTGGCGACAGTATGTCTCCTTATATTTCCAGTGGAGATGTAGTTATTGTAAAACAAGATAACGAATGGACACATGCCGACGATAGAGTATGTGTTGTTAATGTGGAAGGAGAAATAACTTTGAAAAAAGTGAAGACTTTTTCAGATGGTAAGGAGATCCTTCTGCAGCCATATAATAAAGACTACTCCCCAATTCTATTAGATAAAGACCTGGCAAAACAATCACAACTTGTGGGAATTGCAGTAATGAGTGTAAGAAATTTGTAAGAATTTTTATTGCCATTTGTTTCTATTCTAGATTTTTGGAAATTGGAATATCAATAAAAAAAGGAATTAGATATGAGTAAAATTGGCAGAAATGATCCTTGCCCTTGCGGAAGCGGAAAGAAATACAAAAAATGCTGTCTTTTGAAGCAAAGAGATTTTTCTGAGGAATATATTTGGAAACTTGCTCAGGAAGCAGATGATAAGTTTTTCACTGAAATTATTCGATTTGCCATCATCAAATTCGGTCCAGAAATTTTTGATTTTGCCTGGCAGGATTTCACTGAATTCCGAGAGGATGAATTCATCGAAGAAGAAAATCCTCATAACCAATTATTTTTCCCGTGGCTTCTTTATTCTTGGCTTCCAGTTGACTTCTATCCCCAAATGCATGACTTAAAAAATAATACAATTGCTGAATTATTTTTAAAAAAAAATATCCTGAACTTAAGCGATTTTGAGAGAGATTTTATTCGAAGCATCAAAACAAATCCATTCAGTTTCTATGAAGTAATGGAGATAGAATATGACCAAAGTATCGTCTTGAAAGATTTTTTTACCGGCAAAGTAGAAAAAGTTATCGAACACAAAGTAACTCATCATGCAAAAATTACGGATATAATTTACTGCCGTGTGATTCAAATTCACAATGTAAATCTGATTTTAGGATGCTCAACTATTGCTATCCCGGCTAAAGAGAAAATCCGGCTTCTTGATCTTAAAACCGATATTCTGGGTAATCACAAGAAAATCACAAAATCTCTGTTATTAGAATGGTCTGATGATATCCGCCTGGAATACATGAATGTATTTGAAGCATTAACTTCACCGCCAATATTCGTAAATAAGACTGGTGATCCTCTATCCTTTAATGATATCAAGTTTGAAATTTCCAATCCATCCAAAATATGGGAACTACTGAAACATTTGGATAATCCTTTTACTGAAGAAGAGTTCCTGGAAGAAGCAGAATTTGATTCAAATGGGAAACTTCATAAAATTGAATTCAATTGGCTGTCTCCGAAAAAAAGGAACGAACTCACTCCATCAATTTATGCTCATATTCAAATTGAAGAAAACGAACTTGTAATTTCGGTTAATTCCAATAAAAGAGCAAATTATGCAAAGAAAAAAATAAAATCTCTTTTGGGTAAAAATGCTAAATATAAAATGACGGTTACCAAATCTTTCGAGGCTGCGATGAAAGAGCAATCTGATGGACCTGGAGTTCATCATGACCCCAAAATGCAGGAAATTGAGGAGTCTCTCGAATTTCAGAATTTTATGGATCAATACTTGGAAAATCATTGGGAAAACTGGATCAACGACAAAGTACCGGCTTTAGGCAACATTACACCTAAAGAAGCTATGAAAAAGGAAAGTACTAAAAGGAAATTAATTCTGCTGCTGGAAGAATTTGAACGTAATGATGAGCATGTCGATCCTATTATTAAACAGCTGAAATATATCAATTTGGTTAGAAGAGAACTGGGATTGTAATCTTTTAAAATTATTGAGTTATTTTACATTTCATTAAAAAAAATCGATAATCTGACTTTCATTATAAGAATCATCTTTTTTGCTGAACTACAGCATTTTGTTTGACATAAACAAATCTTTCATTTCGTTTGCTCAAGCATATTTGGAGGAATTTTATGGATTGCCCGGTTTGTACAAAAGAACCGATGATAGTAATGGAATTAGATGAGACCGAGATTGATTATTGCCTTGAATGCAAAGGTATATGGCTGGATGCTGGAGAACTTGAACTGCTTCTGGGAGAAGATAGCCTCTCAAAAAGATTTCTCGATTCATTTGAAATTGATGTAAATTCCAAAGAAAAAAAAATTAAATGTCCTATCTGTGATAAGAAAATGGAGAAAGTAATTGTAAACAGTATCGATAATTTTTCTGGCAGCAAGCCAATTGTAGTAGATCGATGCGTAAATGGTCATGGTCTCTGGTTCGACAGCGGAGAATTGGAAGAGGTAATAGCTGAAGGAACCTGGGGTAAGGATGATAAGGTTTTAGTTATGTTAAAAGATATGTTTGGGAAAAAATAAGAATGAGTTCTGCATAATAGAATGTTTTTGTGAGAAAAGAAAAAACGTGTGTCTTTGCGAGTTTGCTTCATGCTGTTGCTTACGAAGCAATCTCTATAAATAGTAATCAATCAGCAATATAGATTGCTTCAGCAGAAACTTTCTGATAGATTCTTCGCAAAGACAAAGTTTGTATTATGCAGAAACCTCGAAAAAAATAAGAAATTCAGGAGGAAGTATGTCTTTAATAATTTTTTTAGCGATTTTAGCTATTTTTGTTTTTGGATTCATTGGAATTTACAACAGCTTGGTGGGGCTTAGAAATCGAGTGAAAAATGCCTGGTCTCAAATTGATGTTCAGCTAAAGAGACGTCATGATTTGATTCCTAATTTAGTTGAAACAGCAAAAGGCTATATGAAGCATGAACATGATACTTTAACAGGCATTACAGAAGCTCGTTCGAAAGCGATGGGTGCAGACAATGTAGCAGCCAAAGGGCAGGCAGAAGGAGCCTTAAGCGGAGCTATGAGCAAGTTTTTTGTTGTAGTAGAGAACTATCCAGATCTGAAAGCTAACACAAATTTCCTGGCACTTCAGGAAGAGCTTTCATCCACCGAAAACAAGATAGCTTTCTCTCGCCAGAATTACAATGATCAGGTTCTTTTCTTTAATAATAAGATCCAGATGTTTCCTTCCAATTTAGTTGCAGGAATGTTCAATTTCAAACCGGAAGAATTCTTTGAACTGGAAAACGAAGCCGAAAAAGAAGTACCAAAAGTCAGCTTCTAATATAATTGGATATAAAGTTAGCTTTTGAAGTGTATTAATTATGTGGGAATTAATATCAGCAAATAAAAGGAAATCTATAATACTTTTCCTGGCAATGGGAATCTGCCTGGTTTTACTCGGGTACTTCATTGGCGGAACTTATGCTGGAAAAGATGGTGGGTATTACGGTCTTTCAATAGCTTTATTTATCTGGGTTTTTATGTCGATTATCAGTTTCTTCAGTGGAGATTCGATTATATTAGCGATCAGCAGAGCAAAAAAGGTTACTCCAAATGTTCACCCACAGCTATTTAACGTTGTGGAAGAAATGAAGATCGCTGCTGGATTACCAGCAATGCCATCAGTTTATATTATTCCTGATCCTGCTCCTAATGCTTTTGCTGTTGGTAGAAATCCACAGAAAAGTGCTGTAGTTGTAACAGCAGGATTATTAGAGCAATTAAACCGGGATGAACTGCAGGGTGTGGTTGCACATGAAATGTCACATATCCTTAATCGAGACGTTCTTTTCATGACGTTTTCCGGTGTTCTTCTTGGAAGTATTGTTTTCCTATCTCACGTGTTTTTGCGTAGTATGTGGTTTGGGGGTGGAAGAAGGTTTAATTCCAAAGGTAAAAGTGGTGGCCAAGCCCAAATGATAATGATGATAGTAGCATTGGCAATAGCAATTTTGGCTCCTATTATGGCACGATTATTATATTTCGCTATTTCCCGTAAACGAGAGTACCTTGCGGATGCAACTGCTGTTCGACTTACACGTTATCCAGAAGGTTTAGCATCTGCTTTAGAAAAAATAAGTGGAAGTAACCTCGATCTGCAATCTGCTAATAAGGCTACAGCTGCCCTGTATATTGCTAATCCCTTAAAAGCAAAAGGCAGAAAATTATCTAATCTAACCAGTACTCACCCACCAATTCATGAAAGGGTTGATATTTTGCGCAGAATTTCCAATGGAGCAAATTACATCAACTATCAGCATGCATTTACATTTATTAAAGGTAATAGAGGGAGAACGAATATCATTCCTCCATCCGGTATTCAAGATAAAACAAAATTAGACCTACGAACCAAGCCATTAGAAGAAGCAGCAAAACCTCATAAAAAAGGTGTACGCGACTTAGGTGATTTGATTCGAGCGGTGAATAATTATGTATTCCTAGTTTGTGCCTGTGGCTTGAAAATGAAGCTTCCACCTGATTTTAATAAAAAAAGTTTTAACTGCCCCAGATGTGGAACGTTAAATCAAGTTCCAGTGGCTGAATTAGCTGCTTTAACAGCAGTTACTGATATTATAGATAAACCGAGCAATGATTCACAGCCTGAGAAAGATGAGAAAATATTCCGATACAAACGTAAAGGAAAAGGCTGGGAGTCTTTTAATTGTGAGTGTGGAGCAGTAAAGCAGTTATCACCTTCGTTCAATAAAAATAGCTTTTACTGCAATCATTGCGGTAGGAAAATTTTAATCGAAAACTAATTAGTTGATTTTACCAAGTTGCTTTAAAATAAAATAAGCTATCATTGCCCCAACTATGTAGTATCCAAAATCACTGAACACAAAAGAATTACCAAGAATTGTTACCCCTAAAAATGTATTTCGTATTCTCTGTAAGAATGGTGGATGCCATAATTGTAGAACTTCTAAAAATGAAGTTACTAGCAAAACTCCGATGGCAATATTCCTGGGTTTGATTTTTGATTTAAGAAAAAATACTACCAAACACCAGAAGATCACATATAAAACACCACCCAGTGAATTATTTATCCAATCCTCTCCCCAACCATTATAGAATTTTGTGGCAAAGCCAAGTGGGACAATGATAATTATTAGAAGTAATGTGAATAATAATTTTGATTTCAAGATTTCCCTTTTCTATCTCCCTCAACTTGACTGGGGATCTTATGGATTCCCGATCGAATCGGGAATGACATCATTGTCTCTCTGGGAAAATCTACTTCGGCATTCGATGAAGAGTCTATTATGTTGCAGATTCTTCGTAAGAAAAGCATGAAGAATCTCTCAGAAAGACACGAATAGCAATTTTAAGAACATTAACCTTGCGAAGGTCGAAAATAAGTGAAAGTTCCACAACCTTCGCAAGGTATTGATTGATTTATTTCAAAAGAATCATTTTTTTTGTCTGCTGATAATTGCCAGCTTTCATTTTGTAGTAATAAATACCGGATGAAACAGTTTTTCCACTCTCATCTTTGCCATCCCAGATAAAGCTGTAAACTCTTTCTGCTTCGATATTACCTGTAAATAGCTTCTTGATCATTCTGCCTTTTACATTGTAGATTACAAGCTCACAATTTCCCGCTTCTTCCAGAGCAAAACTGATCTCTGAAGTTGGATTAAATGGATTCGGATAGTTTTGATATAGCCCATAAATTCTAGGTACAAGCGGTGTGCCGTGGTTCTCGATTCCATAAGGAACTGTTAATGTAACTGGACCAAACAATTCAGACTCACCAGAATAACTAAAGCTCTCTAACCAATAACAGTAAATGCGTCCACCTTCAATATTCAAAGGATCATTAAAAGTATAATCAGTTGGATGACTAACTGTTCCCGCTCCTTCTATCAGATCTGAGGTTAGTAATATTCCCTGACCAAAATTAAAAGAGGAAGAACGATATACATTCCAGCCCAGGTTTTCCTGTTCGGATTGGGTAGTCCACAAGAGTTGAGGAGAAGTATTGTAAAGGCTGGCTGTGAAGCTGGAGAGGGTTACGGGGAGACCCGCATCATCATTCCACCACTCATACGCCCCAATGTCAGTAGCACCATTTCTGCCTGCTCCTCGCTGATCTGTCGTTGGTGCTCCACTGGCATTTCCTGCGTCTATGGCAAAACTTCCGGATGAAAGCGCAAGGGTTTTTGTTCCATTTAGTGTGTTGTTATCGGCAAGTGTTGATGAGAGGTTTAAACTACCCGTTACCGCACTTCCACCTTTTGTCCAGCTCGTTTCACTTGTGCTTGAAGTATTGTATTTAGTATTGTAAAGAATGGTTGTAGCATTATTAAAACCACCGGTTTCATTAGCGGCCACATCAGAATTCTCTACAATGTTGTTTCCATTGTCGGTAAGTGTGCCATTACTATAGGAATAATCATCATCATCATCATTTCCTGCAAGTATGGTGTTTTTTATGGTAAGTGTTCCTCCATCAATTAATATGCCACAGCCATACGCATCCGAATAATTGCTGAAAATTGTAGAGTTGGTAATAGTTGTATTTCCATCCCATATTAAAAGACCACCTCCGCCCACATCATATAGGCTTTCATTATCACAGATTGTAGAGTTTGTAATTTCAATTGTGGAACTACTTCCATCTACAAATATTGCGCCACCGCCACCAGAACCTTCATCATCGCCGTAGCATGTATTACTTGCTATTGTAGAATTTTCTATTGTTAAGGTCGCATTTATTACACTTATTGCACCACCGTAACCAGCAACGTATTCTTCTCCATATTCCTCGGATGTTTTATTACTATGGATATAGCAATTTTTGATAGTAACAGAGGTAGAACTACCGCTTATATCTATTGCCCCACCATTGAAATCCTCTTCATCGTAAGCACTACCATTTCTAAGGGTCAGGTCTTTGATTGTTACAGTAGGATGAGAAGTGGAATACATACAAAAAATCCTTCCATTGTCATCTTCACTGGCCGAATCAGCTTGGATAATAGTTTGGTCGGCGCCTTGCCCTTGAATTGTGATATCCTTTTCTATATTGAATCCGTTTAAACCCGGGGATTCATCGGCATTGGCCCATGTAAATGTGCCGGTTAAATCAAGAATATCACCATTAACAGCCTCAGTATAACCTTTAGTAAAAGTTTTGTAGGGACTTCCCGAAGAGCCATCGCCTGTGGCATCATTTCCTGTGCTGTAGTTTACATAAATTGTGGTTTGTGCCATCAGGGATGTGCTCATTGCCATTAACATTATAAATATGACAAATAGAACTAATTTTGTTTTTTTCATTTTTTTTCTCCT
>QMNP01000002.1 GCA_003647825.1 Candidatus Cloacimonadota bacterium | reverse complement strand
GAACAAGATAAAACTCACCCATATCGATGAGCCCGGCAAAAGAGCCATCTTCAACCAGCGGTTCTCCTATCATACCTTTTCTGGAATTAAAAGTAGATTTCGCAAAATTATATGCAATTATAGATGCTGCATCACCAGCTTTAATATCAACACCAGCTTTTTTGTAATCGATCATCTAAACTCCGTTTAAATATTGAATAATTCTTCATTCCAACGCAGAGCATTGGAACGAAATTTATTCCACCGCTACAAAGACGAACTTCGTAACAAGAATATTCAATTGACTCGTTTCCAAGTTTGCCTTGGGAACACTTACACAAATTACGAAGACAAATTTCGTAACAAGAAATGTTCAGTCCTTAACTCAAGCTTCACTTTGAGTCAATTCCTGAAATTTAATTTTCTACAGCCGGTTCTTACAGCCCGAAATAATCAATAGTAAATCTTCAATTCTCATTATTAAATTCTTCCTGATCTTTTTCCGATCCCTGATAAATATCATGAGCTTTACCTTCTCGTATGGAGAGTGCGGAAACAAGTTCCAATTCAGCTTTTTCATGAAATTCCCTGATATTTTGAACTCCGCATGTACTCATAGAAGATTTGATCTTTGCTAAGGTTTCTTCCAAATTGTCTCGCAGATGGCCTGCATATTCTACCAAACCTTCCACACCTTCAACAAATTTTCCCTGATTATAACGTTTTAATTTCCATTCCTGCGCACGAGCTGATCCCTCTCCCCAATATGGTTTCATCACACGATTGTTCACTACGATCTTGTTAGTAGGAGATTCATCCATTCTGGCAAAATAACGACCCATCATCACATAATCTGCTCCCAGAGCTAAAGCAATCGTTACATCTTTTGTGCTGGTTACACCACCATCGGCAATTACAGGAATGTAAATTCCAGTTTTTTTATAATATTTATCTCGTTCTGCAACAACATCAATGATCGTTGTTGCCAGCCCACGACCGGTTCCTTTCTGCTCCTGAGTAATGCAGATCGAACCTCCACCCATTCCTACTTTTATGGCTTTTGCACCAGCATCAACCAGATAACGAAAACCTGATGGTGTAATAATATTTCCACCAATTACTGGTATTTCTGGATAATTTCTATTAATCCATTTAATCGCATCCGACTGATATTGTGTATATCCATCAGAAGTATCGATGGATAGTACATCAACACCTACTTTTACCAGCGCTTTTACTCTTTCCTTATAATCGTGTGTATTTATGGCAGCAACTGCGATCAATCGCTTCTTTTCGTCGTGAATTTCCAGTGGATTATCTGTCTGGTCTGTAATATCCTTTCGAAAGATCATCGATAAAAGTTTTCCATCTTCATCCACAATAGGAAGAACAGATTTATGACTTTCCAGAAGAATTTGATTAGCTTGACTAAGGTCAGTAATATTCACACCAATTTCAATCTGTTGTTTAGAAATCATTCTATCTTTTACCAAAAGTTCTGCATGAAGAGAAATATCGTAATCCCATTTGGAGATCAAACCCAGAAATTTGTTATTCTTATCAACAACTGGAAAAGTTGAATGGCCTGTTTGCTTACGCATTTCATACATCTCACTTATCTTCATTTCGGGTCTCATCGTCTGTGGCTGCACAAAACCTGCTTTGTAGTTTTTAATTTCCGCGATCATTTCAGCCTGAGATGCGATTGTTTGAGAACAAAAAATAAAAGCTGCTCCGCCTAAACGGGCCAGCTCAATACCCATGCGAGCTCCGGAAACTGATTGCATAGCAGCAGAAACCAACGGAATATTAAGAAAATATTTTTTGTCATTTTCAGGTGAATAAACCAGCGGAGTTCGAAGAGAAATTTCTGATGAAGCTGATCTTTCTGTTGTTAAACCGGGCAACAGACGATACTCCATCAGTGTTCTCGATGGTTCATTATGGATTTTCTTTGCCATTCATTCTCCTATCAGCAAGGATCGATACATTATTTTTTTATCTTCACTTCTTCTATAGGATACTTCTTTTCACAATATGAACAGCGAACTTGTGGAGGAGTATCTTCTGTTAATCTGAACTCAGAATTTATGATTTCTTCATTAGTTATGCATTTAGGATTTGGACACACAATAAGATTACTAATTTTTTCAGGAAGTTCCAAATAGTCTTTTGAAACAACTTCAAAATCTTTGATGATGATCAATGTAGCTTTTGGTGCAATTAAAGCAATGCTGTTTACTTCATCTTGCGATAGAACCTTGTTCTCTATTTTTATTATATCTTTTTTACCAATTTTGTTGCTGTGCAGGTTCATTCCTATCATCACTGTTTCAGGTGAATCAAGATTAACTATTTCCAACACCTTCTGCACACGGCCGGCAGTGATATGATCGATAACCGTTCCATTTTTTATAGCATTAACTTTTATTTGTTTAACTTGTTCCATTTCTACACCTCCCCCAGTAAAATCGAAATTATAGCTTGTCTGGTGAACACTCCATTTTTGGCTTGAGGAAAATAATAAGCGTACTCAGTATCATCAACATCAGTTGCTATCTCATCAACTCTGGGTAGTGGATGCATTACTTTCATATTCGTCTTCACACCATCCAACATAGATTTGTTTAAAATATATGATCCTTTAACTTTTTCATAATCTTCGGGACTGGCAAATCGTTCTTTCTGGATACGAGTAACATACAAAATATCAAGATCATCAATATTGCCTTCGATATCTTTTAATTCTTCAAATTTTATGTTTTTTGTTGAGAGATCGTCTTTGATGTATTGCGGCATTTGCAGAAAGGATGGTGAGAAAAATTTGAATTCAACATTGAATAAAGCCATTGCTTGTGCCAGGGAGTGAACTGTTCTGCCAAATCTAAGATCACCAGCTAAGCCAATTTTAAGATTCTCCAAAGTTCCCTGGGTTTTTATTATTGAATACAAATCTAATAGAGCTTGTGTAGGATGCTGATTGGCGCCGTCACCGGCATTAACAACAGGAACATCCACTACTTCACTGGCATAACGCGCGGCACCTTCAATTGGGCTTCGCATGATAATTATGTCCGAATACTGGGCAATTGTCTGCAAAGTATCAGCAAAAGTTTCACCCTTTTTTGCCGATGTGTTCTTAGTTCCGCTCATAATTATTGTATCACCATTCATTCTCTTCATAGCAGTATCAAACGAAAACATGGTTCTGGTGGAAGGTTCAAAAAATAGTAACGCTGCTAATTTTCTTTGCAAATCAGGGATAATCTTCCCGGTTTCAATTTTACCTGCAATATCCATCAAATTAAGGATCTCATCTTTGCTAAGATCTCGCATTGAAATCAGATTCTTCATTTTCTCTCCTTGTACTTTAATCAATTTGCCCAGTAGACTGGATCAATTATTTTTTAATATTAGCTACTCTTATGATTTCAAATTCTTTATCTTGATAAGGAAAATTTATAAGGATTCCTAATTTTTTGTTTGTTGCTGCCAGACTATTAAGTAGCTGCTTTGTATGAGAATCTGTAATAGATTCTTCTCTTTTAAATTCAACTAGTATTTCATCATTGATCACCATATCAGCCAGGTAGCTTCCAATGAGTTTTCCTTTGTAGTGTATATCAATTTTTTTCTGGCTTTCCACTCTTAATCCAGCAAATTCAATTTCGACTGCTAATGCTTCTTCATAGATTTTTTCAGTGAAACCGATTCCTAATGTCTTTCTTACTTCTGAGCAGGCAGTTTCAATTATGTTGAATTCTTCTTCAAAAATATTCTCCATGATTAACTCCTAAAAAAAATTATTTGAGTTTTCTTTCCTGATAAGCTATCCAAGCTCGCTTCCGATACAATTTTGCTTCCGCACCTGGATCTTCCGCTTTCAAGATTCCTCTTCCTACGATAATACAATCAGCACCTCCAACGACTGCATCTTCTATTGTTATGTATTGCTGTCCCATAGCATCAGAGCCTTTTTCTTTCTTTACTCCCGGCATCATCAGCACTTCGCTGCCAGGAAATTTGGCTTTGAATCTTTTGATATCTTCCACACTATTTCCATGCCCGATAAAACCAGCTACAAGTTGTGGATTTTTCTTTGCGGCGTCAAAACATTTTCTTGTATAAGTTTCATTAAGCAAATTACCTTTGGAACTCATACGGGCTAATACAAAAGCTGCCCTGTTCTCAATACCTTCAAAAAGCCCTTTTAGAATGAGCTCTCCAGCAACCATATGGACGGTAATATATTCTGCCCAGTCAGCAATTTTATAAATCCCATTACGGAATTGATGCCTAACTGTGTTGCCAATATCAGCAAATTTACGATCTTCAAAGATCAGAAAGTTTTGACGCTTGGCATATTCCTGTAATTTAGGAACGAAATTCTCATCATAATCATCAATAATATCTACATGCGTTTTCAGCATTACGATCTGTTCACCAACTTTATCCAGCATGGCAAAGAATTCTGCTTGTGATGTGACGTCTAAAGATAGAACCAAATTGGATTTCTTCTCATTCATCTTATCCAGCAGCTTCTGAGTTAGAGGATTTACATATTTTTCTTTTTTTGCTGGTTTAGACAGACTTGTGGTAAATTCACGCACTTCCTGAACTTTTTCGTAAGTGATCAAGTCCTTAACTTGCAGTAAGTTTACTATTTCTTCCAGGCTTATAAGGCTGTGTAGTTTGTAACCTTGCCTGCCAAGTTCTTCAGCACCGTTTGCACTACGGTCGATAACTACAACAAAATCTTTTACAATGATACCTTCTTTTTCGTAACCTTCAGCAGTTTCGTTCTTGCTGGCTCCGGTTGTGATAAGATCATCAATAACAAGGCATTTAGCGCCTTTGGTAAATTTACCGATCACGTTGTTGCCGGTTCCATAAGCCTTCTCTTCTTTGCGCATGTAGATGAGCGGCTTTCTCAGTTTGGCAGCCACAAGTGATGCAATGGGAAGAGCAGTATAGGGAATTCCGGTGATCACATCGAAATCCATATCCTTGATCTTTTCAACCAGTAGATCAACAACACCCTCCAGGATTGCCGGATGGCTGATCATATCTCTCAAATCAAAATAGAAGGGAGATACAAGTCCACTCTTCAGTGTGAAGCTGCCGAACTTGATCGCGCCGATCTTTTCCAGTTCCAGAACAAATTGTTCTTTGGTCATAATATATTATCTCCTCATGATTTTTTTTTGCAACGAACAAACACGAACAATTACAACCTTCACTTTTTCATTTAGTCCCCCTTCGAATTGTCGCGGTGCAACACGATGAAGACGGAAAGGAGGAAACAGGAGGTTTGCTGCAACAAATCATAGAGCTAACCAGTTTTAACAATATTGAATCAAACATTGAACTTACAAAACTCCTCTGTCCGTCACAGCCGGACATCTCCACTTTCGAAGGGGAGCAGATTTTTCCATTTTTCTTGTTCATAAACTCTGTTTGGGAACATACTTTTCCTGCGAAACTCCTGTTTCGTTAGACGCAAGGTATTGCATCTCTACGATCGTCATCCGAAATTCAATATTCGATATTGGAGATTCAATACATCCCCCTTTAAAGGGGGAATAAAAAGGGATTTGTTACAACAAATCTTAGAGTTAATCAATCTCAATAATCTTGAATCCTGCATTGAACTTACGAAACCCCTCTGTTCGTCAATAACGGACATCTCCCCTTCTAAAGGGGAGCATTTTTTCCCCATTCACAAAAGTGTATTTCACTTTTGTATGTCCAATCACACCTTCAAACGGAGAATATTTCGCTTTTGTTTTGAACAATTCAGGAATCACTTTCTCCTCAAAACCTGGATCTAAAATTATCAGATCAGCTTTGAACCCAGCTTTTAATTCTCCAACATTATTCAAGCCAAATACATACGCTGCATTGCAACTTATCAGTTCCGAGTATCGTCGTAATGAAATATACTCATCTTTTACTAAAAAATATGTTTGTGGAATTGCTGTTTCCAAACCTGGGAAACCAGATGGTGCTTTTGAATATTCTTGTCTCTTTTCTTCAACTGCATGTGGAGCATGATCTGTTCCCAGACAATCAATCGTTCTATCTTTGATCGCTTCCAGTAATGCTTCGTTATCCGCTTCTGTTCGAAGTGGCGGATTAACTTTTCCAAAGTTACCAGCCTGCTTCAGTATCGTTTCATTCAGAATGAGATGATGCGGAGTAACTTCACTGAAGATATTGGTGCTTATTCTTTTTGCAGTTCGAATTAAATCGATTTCTTCTCTGGTTGATACATGACAGATATAAAGTTTTGCTCCAGTTTTTTGGGCAATATCAAGCATAAGTCTGGTTCCGTTAATTGCTGCTTCGCGATGACGGATAGAATTATGAAATTCTATGGATTGTACAAGAGCTAATTTCTGCCATTTATTAAGTATGGATTGCATTTCAGAATGTACTAATACAACTTTATCAAATTCTTTTGCAAGCAGGAAAATCTTTTCCAGTTTCTTTGGATCTTCTACAACCTCATTGGAACTTGATCCAGCTAAAAATAATTTAATGCCAATTATGTCTTCAGGATTTCCTTCTAAGATACTTCTTAGCTCATTGAGATTATTTGTAGTCGCCCCGAGATGAATATAATAATTTACTTTTGATTTTTCTGCAGCTTTTCGTTTGGCGTTCAATCCGAAGAAATTAGTTGTTGCTGGTTTAGTGTTGGGCATATCCATTATCGTAGTAATTCCACCAGCAATTGCTGCATTAGAAGCAGTTTCCCAGGATTCTTTGTAAGTCATTTCCAGATCACGAACATGCACATGAGGATCGATCATACCAGGAAGAACAATTAGATTTGCACAATCCAGTTTTTCATCAAATTCAGGCAAATCTGATCCGATGTAGTCAATTATCCCATCCCTGATAATGATATTCTTGATTCCATCCGGAGATTGGCAATTTGTTAAAAGAGTTCTCATAATGATTCACAGCCAACCGTTCCAAGGTTCAGATCAGCAGGAAGTACGAAAACACTGATAATTGAAAGAATTACAGCAATCGTTTTCTTTGAAAACCAATGCCCCGTTCGCATGGTTTTATTCTTTCTATTGATTCTTCCACTACGCTCTGGATGACAATTAATTAGTTTGCCCTGTTCGTTTTTGTTCGTTGCTAAGGATCTCAAAACTCAATCCTCTTCCCGGTTGCATCACGATGATATTTACCAAATTCCGTAAGCTGCTCAACCAGCTTTTTAGGAAGAACAGGGCCTTCTACACAGAGCCTTATTCCAATAGGATCTATTGTACAATTTCCACAAATGCCAATTGCGCATTTCATATAACGTTCAAATAGAAACTCATATTCCTGATCATGCAAATGTGGCTGTAAAGCCTTCATCATCATTTCCGGTCCGGCAGCATAAATACGATCAAAATGTTGATTCTCCAATGCTCCTTTTGCCAGGTCCACAGATGTTCCTTTCCTTCCCAAACAGCCAAGTTGAGTAATATTTGCATATTCTACGTCCAGATCTTTGAATCTATCGCAAAAAACCAGATCATCTTTAGTTCTGGCACCATTTACGACAGTTACTTTCGCTCCATTCTTCAGAAGCTCTTGAGCCAGGAAATAGAGTGGTGGTGTGCCATAACCGCCACCAACCAGCAAAAAGTTTCCACCGGATATAAAAAAAGAGGATCCATACGGCCCTCTTACAGAAACGAAATCACCGACTTCTTTCTGAAAGAGTCGAGTCGTGAACTCACCAATTCGTTTCACTGTTATTGTGAAATTATCCGCAGTGCAATCTGCAATTGAAAAAGGTTTTTCGCCACCTTCGAAATCTGAAAGCATAATGAATTGTCCGGGTTTTGCTCCCAATTCATGATTAAAAACAAAAGATTTAATGTCCTTAGTCTCATCGATTATATCTGATATTTTAATTGTTACGCGATTATCCATTATTTTTCTCCATACTCGTTCCAACGGTCTCCGTTGGAATGCAGATTCTCCGCTCCCGCGGATAACAGATAATCATTCACACGCAGAGCGTAAAAAGCCTGGTTACAACGCAGAGCATTGTAACCAGAATTCAAAAGGAAATTACCATTCAGTTTCAACATCTATTAATCCTTCGATCCCTGCATAATTCCTTGCGCTGGAATACCTCCAATGTTCAGGTTCATTCACGTATCCAGCTTTCACAGGATTATTATGAATATATTCTACTTTTTGCTGCATCATATTATAATCCTGAATTATTTCTGGGTGGCTGCCTTCCTGCCAAAATTGATACTCTCTGTCAGTTTTAAATTTCTCTTTATGAAGCGCAAATTGATTTAACATTTGAAGTTGATTCGTTTCTTTATAATAATCTATGATGCTTCTAGCTGTAAAAGATTTGAAATTACCAATTTCTTTTCCTAAATCTTTGGATTGAGCAATCAAATGAATATGATGCTCCATAATGACATAAGCAAATAACTTCCATCTTTTATTATCTTGCATGAACTTTAATGAATCAAGAAT
Source organism: Candidatus Cloacimonadota bacterium (assembly GCA_003647825.1). Taxonomy (GTDB): domain Bacteria; phylum Cloacimonadota; class Cloacimonadia; order Cloacimonadales; family TCS61; genus B137-G9. The sequence continues at coordinate 20,194 of QMNP01000002.1, read as the reverse complement.
AACTTCAATTACTTCGGAATTAGCAAATACACAAATCCAATTCACAACCGTACAGGTCAGGAAGTGCAGTTGATCTTTTTCTATGAATTTATATCTGGTTCTTGTCATAATTAAATCACTCGTTTTAATAATTTTCGCTTCTCGTTCCAATGCTCAGCGTTGGAACGGTTCTTTTCCTCATTCCAACGGTCTCCGTCGGAATGCAGATTCTCCGCTCCTGCGGATAACAGATAATCATTCACACGCAGAGCGTAAAAAGCCTGGTTACAACGCAGAGCATTGTAGCCAGTACATCTATCCATACAATTTCTCCAGCTTTGGAATATCAATTATATTCTCATATCCATTTTCATCCATAAATTGAATAATTTCATTATTGATCTTATCAAAAACTTCAATTCCTCTATAATAGACTGCTGTTCCTACACCAATTGTTGTGGCTCCAGCCATCAGCATTTCCACAGCATCTTTTCCATAAGTAACTCCACCCATTCCCAGAATTGGAATACTAACGGCAGAATATGTTTGATAGATCAGTTTGAGAGCGATAGGCTTGATGCAGGGACCTGATAATCCACCAAACTTGTTAAAGAGAACAGGTTTTACCATTTTGGCATCAATCATCATACCAGGACCAACTGTATTTATTAAGCAAAGGGCATCTGCACCAGCTTTTTGAGCAGCTGAAGCAATTTCTACGATATTGTAAACATTGGGAGAAAGTTTGGCAATAACAGGAATGTTGGAAATCTCTTTTACAGCTTTAACAATATTAAATACTTCATCTTTAGAAGCAGCCAGGGGAATTCCGAATTCATCAAATACATTAGGACAGGATAGATTTAGTTCAAGAAAATCACCTTTTGAATTGTTAACTTCTTTTGTTAGCAGCAAAAAATCTTCTGTGTTAGTAGCAAAAACGCTCACAATAACTGGAGTTTGTGAGCGTTCTTTATATTGATCAACCTCTTTCAGACCATCCGAAATACCTGGATTGCATAATCCCATGCAATTAAGGATTCCACCTTCAAATTCAGAAATCACAGGCCCTTTATGACCTGTTCTTGGTTGAAGAGTTAATGATTTACTTGTTACAATGCCAGCACCGTTAGTTTCAGAAATGTGCATTCCAGAAAACGACATCCCCATCACACCAGCCGGCAGCACCAGCGGTGATTTTACTTTCACACCTAAAAACTTAGTTTTCAATCTGTTATGCATACACCCGTTCCCGGTTTAGCTTATCACAATTTACACATTTTTTATTTTTAGGTCGAGATATTTCCTGTTCCAGAATTATAAGAATCACTAACCTCTGACTTGCTTTACCAAAAAAATTTAGTAGTACGATTGGTCAATTAATTTAATAATAATTATACATATATTCATTAATAAATAAGGGCTAACAAAATATCGTTCAGGTTTGTCCCTGTAGCTCCAGTTTTTATTAGATCACCTGATTTCAGCAAGCAATTATAAGAATCAAATTCTACTAAAGCTTTCTCTGGATCAATCCCCAAATCCTTCATTTCCTGCCAGCTATATCCATCCACAATTCCACCGGCTGCATCTGTGGGACCGTCTGATCCATCAGAAGCTACAGACAGGAAGAATACATTTTCCATCTCGGAAATCCGTTTTGCCATCAGCAGTGCTAAATGTTGATTTCTGCCACCAGTGCCTTTTCCACTAACTTTAACAACTGGTTCTCCTCCAAAGATCAACAGTTTCGGTTTAATTTGCTGTGTTTTTCTTTGCTGGATTATTTTTTCTTCAATTAAATCGGCAAATTCTGCTACTTCCATTTCAATTTTGGATGAAATTAACTCAGCATCAAGATCTTTTTTTTCAGCTTTTTTAAATACAGCCTTACATAAATCTTTGTTATTACCTATAATAGTGTAATCAGAATTAGAAATATGTTTAGGGGTTTCATGTAGAATTATTGATTCTATTCCCTTTGTAATATTTACACCATACTTTCTTAAAATTTTTATGACATCATTAGAAGTTGCGGGATCAGCTACTGTCGGCCCGGAGGCAATCGAATTTAAATCTTCACCAACAACATCCGACAGAATAAAGGAATGAATCCTGGCAGGGAAAATCATTTCTGCAAAACGTCCTCCTTTAACCATGGAGAGATGCTTTCTAACAGCATTTATCTCTTTTATGGAAGCACCTGAATTGATCAATGCTCGATTTATCGCTTGCAATTCTGAAAGTTGAATTCCTGTGGCAGGCATTTCAAATAGAGCTGATCCGCCACCTGATATGAGAAACAGAACGTGAATATTTTCATTAAGATTTTGCACTTTTTCAATTACTTTTTGGGTAGCAATTAGTGAATTTTCATCAACAATTGGATGACCAGCTTCCAGAATCTCCAGATTACCAATTTTTCCTTTTGAATGTTCGTATTTAGTAATTACAATTCCATCAATTATTCTATTACCAAGCATCTCATGAGCTGCTTTTGCCATCTGCCAGGCTGCTTTTCCGATTGCGACAAGAATGTAATTATTTTCTATGGAATAATTCTTCAAGGCTGTTTCCAGCAGCGTCCCTGCATTCATATCTGCCAAAGCTGAATTAACAATACCTAATAGAGATTTGCGAAATCTTCGCTTTCTATCCATTTCTATTTCTTTTCAATTAGGTAATAACAGGTTGTAGTAAAAAAACCTCTTAAATATGGTATCTTACTTATCAAACTATTTTGTAAGCGCGGTTTTAAGCCGAATTTAACTTCATAATTTGGATTGATAAAGAAAAAAAGCTTCTTAGAAACAGACAGACTGCTTTTTTTAATAATTTGCTCAAATCTTTCTATTGAAATTCCTGTTTCCTTAATTTCTAACAGACTTTGAATAGTTGATTGTTCCTCACCGAAGAGCTTAAGAATTCTTTTGTAAAAGAAATTTGGGAATAGATGAAAATAGGGTACAAATGATAAAAATTTATTTCTACAGATCTGCTGGTGACCACCCCAGGGCATTTGCCAGGGCGGAAATGCAATAAATAATTTGCAATTTTTTTTTAAATTTTCTGATAAGAATTGAATAAGTTTATTCTGGTGATGAATATGCTCGATTGCATCTTTCAGGATGATCAGATCAAATGTGTTCAGGAGATTCAGATCGAAATTATAAATATCATCAGCAATAAATTTATAGGTATTTTTTGTATTAATTTTCAAATAATATTTGTTTGCATTTTCAATTTTATTAGATGCTAGATCGATCCCTGTGATATTGCATCCAAGTTCGTAAAACGCCTTTAATACTCCGCCTTCACCACAACCTACTTCCAGTACATTTTTATCGGCAAAATCAATTGTATTAATTAGAAAAGGAACAATATATTTTTTTGTATTTTGATATTGTTGATCAAAATACTTTTTGCGATCATAATGAAAATTAAAACTCATGAAATCAGGATCGTACTCCTAATTCCTTAAGTTTCTCAACCATGTCTTTCTTTTCCCAGGTGAAGTCAGGCAGTTCCCTACCAAAATGACCATATGCTGCTGTTTTGCGATAAATTGGTCGTTTGAGTTTTAAATACTCAATGATCCCTTTGGGTGTAAGCGGGAATAATTTTCGTACAATTTTATTCAATTTACCATCTTCCAGAACTCCGGTTCCAAAAGTACGAACCATCACAGAAACCGGTTCTGCTACGCCTATTGCATACGCTAATTGTACTTCGCATTCCTTCGCTAATTCTGCTGCAACAATATTCTTAGCAATGTACCTAGCCATATAAGATGCACTGCGATCTACTTTGGAAGGATCTTTCCCACTAAACGCTCCACCTCCATGACTGCCTTTTCCGCCATAGGTATCTACTATGATCTTTCTTCCAGTAAGTCCCGTATCCGCATGAGGTCCACCTTGCACAAAACGGCCGGTTGGATTTACAAATATTTTTGTGTTTTCATCCATTAAGTCGGCCGGGATAATTGGAGTAATTACATGCTCAATCATATCCTTTCTAATTTGATCTAAAGAAGCTTCAGGATCGTGCTGGGTAGAAACTACAACAGCATCTACTCGTACAGGCTTTTTATCGAAATACTCGATAGTGACCTGAGTTTTCCCATCCGGGCGAAGATAGTTTACAATTTTATCTTTTCTAACTTCAGCTAAACGTGCAGCCAATTTATGAGCCAATATTGTTGTCATCGGCATCAACTCTTCAGTTTCATCACAGGCATAACCAAACATCATGCCTTGATCTCCGGCACCTTGTTCGTGTTCGGAAAATTCATCCACTCCCTGCGCAATATCGGGTGATTGTTTATCGATAGTTGTTATAACCGCACATGTATTAGAATCAATTCCATAATCAGCATTATTATAACCGATTTCTTTAATAGTATTTCTAACGATCTCAGGAATATCCACATAACATTCTGTGGTTATTTCCCCTCCAACAAGAGCCATACCTGTAGTTAAAAACGTTTCACAGGCAACCCTGGCATTTGGATCACATTTAAAAATTTCATCCAGTATTGCATCTGAAATCTGATCTGCCATTTTATCTGGATGGCCTTCTGTAACAGATTCAGATGTAAATAAATATTTCCCTTTTAACATATTATCCTCATTAACATTTTAATTCAATAACTTCATTACTTCTGCACTGGTTTTCTGCTGAAGACATTTTTCAGCAAGTAATTGTGAATCATGCAAACTACTATTTAAAATTTCATTTTTTATCTTCAACATTCTGCCCGGGCTTACACTTAGTTCATCTACTCCAAGCCCCAGAAGCAGTTGTACAAATCTGGGTTCAGAAGCCATTTCTCCGCATACAGCAACTTTTATATCCCTTTTATGAGCATTCTCTGCTGTTAATTGTATTGATCTTAATACAGATGGATGGCAAGATTGATAATATGATGCTACTGCTTCATTATCGCGATCCACAGCAAGAATGTATTGAACCAGGTCATTTGTACCAATACTTAAGAAATCACATTCAGCCGCAATTACATCTGAAGTAACTACAGCTGAAGGTATTTCGATCATCGCACCGATTGGAAGATCCGAATTAAATTCAACTGCTTTATCCTTGAGTTCAAGTTTACATTCTTCAATAATTTCTTTAGCCTGATAAATCTCAGATACAGCAGATATCATTGGAAACATGAGTTTAATATTTCCAACCACATTTGCTCTTAACGCAGCTTTGATCTGCTGTTTAAAAATAGGAATATTCTCAAAAGAAATCCTGATACCCCGACAGCCAAGATTAGGATTATCTTCGTGAGAAAGATTTAAAATACGGGAAAGTTTGTCACCACCAACGTCAATAGTTCTTATCGTAACAGGTTCTGGTAACATTTTTTCTGCAATCTGTTTATAAATTTTATATTGTTCTTCTTCGGTAGGAAGCTCTTCCCTATCGATAAACATAAATTCCGTTCGGAATAAGCCAATGCCATCGCTGTTATATTTCACAACACGTTCCACTTCCTCAGGAATTTCAATATTACTCATTAATTTTATAATTTTGTCGTCTGTAGTTTTAGCCTGGACATCAATTAATTTTAATAATTTTTCCTTTTGATTCTGCTCCTGTTTATACTGGTTTTCATAATCTAAGAGTACTTCCGGTGAAGGATCAATAATAACTTCACCATTATTTCCGTCTATTATGATCAGCTGATCATTTTCTACTTCGTTTAATAATCCAGAAGCATTTACCAGCATCGGCAAATTCATGGATCGAGCTATAATGCTGCTGTGGCAATTTCTACTTCCTTTTACAGTAATAATTCCTTTGATCTTTTTTTCGAAGACACGTGTAACAAAAGAAGGAGTAACATTATCCATTATTAATATGGATTTATCATTTAAACATCCAAGTCTATTGTTTCCTTTTTTTAATATATGGCTCAATAAACGATAAGCAACATCTTCATAATCGGTTAATCTCTGTGAAAAGAACTGATTATCCATATTCCTGAAAATATCTGCAACTTCCGTGAAATAAATACTAATTGCATTTTCTCTGCTACAATTCTCTTCACTTATTAAATAATTAACCCTGTTTACAAATTCAGGATCTGCCAAGATCATTTTCTGAGTTGATAAGATCTCTTTCTGATCCAGGGAAAAGGCGTAATTCTGGATCAGATGTTCAAGTTCAGCAATTACTATTTTTATATCTTTTTTAAATTTAGCAAGTTCTTCGGACGCATTTTCCGCTTTAATATGTTTACGGTCGACGTGTAGGACTTCCCTATGGATTATTGCAGCTTTTCCAATGGCTACACCTTCTGAAACGGAAATTCCCTTAATCTTCTTCATTACAGCAAGTTCTACTCTTCTCCAAATTTGGAAGCAAATAACTCTTCCATCTCTTTAATCAGATATTCTTCATCGACACCATCAGCCACTAATTCCAATTCCGAACCGAATTCGGCAGCCAAGGTCATTACACCCATAATACTTTTGCCATTAATTTCCATATCATCCTTTAATATTGTAAATTCAGAACGATATTTAGTTGCTGTTTTTACCACCAGTGTAGCTGGTCGAGCATGCATTCCTAATTTATTTACGATCACTATTCTTTTTCTAATCATATTTAACTATTTCCCCATATTTAACGACATCAATATAATAAAATTTTCTGTAAAAGCTTTCTTTATTTTGCATGTTCAGAATTCTTTACGCTGGACTTTTTCTTCAAGTCTTCCTGTAATTTCTGTGTGTATTCATATGCTGCATCATAGCCATATCTCTTTAAGATATAATTCAGTGCTACAACTTCAATTATTACAGAAACATTTTTACCAGGTGAAACTGGCAAGTAAATTATTGGAATTCGAACTCCCAATATTTCTGCAAAATTATCGCTGAGCCCCAATCTTTCATAATCCATATTATCTTTCCAGGGCATTAATTCTATCTGAACATCCATTCTTTTATTTCTGCGAACCGCCTGGATTCCAAACATCTTGGCCGCATCAATAAGCCCCACACCTCTAACTTCCATGAAGTGACCGTAATCGTTTGTAGATGTTCCCATTAACATCTCATCAATTACAGTTATTTTAACAGCATCGTCTGTAACTAACCTTTGCCCTCTTTCTACCAAATCCAGAGCACATTCACTTTTCCCAATTCCACTTTTTCCAGTGAGAAGTATTCCCACACCGTAAACATCTACCAGAGTTCCGTGTATTGTTTTACTGGGAGCAAAATAATCTGACAGGTATTTGCGAAGCTGCTGGTAAAGTTTATCAGTAGAAATCCTGGAACTGAGAATGGCAATATTCATCTCATTAGCCAGAAATTCCATCTGAGAAGGAATCGAAAGACCTTTTGTAATTATCAAACAGGGAATATCATAAACAAAAACTTCTTTAATGATATTATACAGTTCCTCATCTTTCAAAGACTGCAGATAAGTGATCTCCGTTTCTCCCAAAACCTGTATGCGCTGATAAGAAAATCTCTCAAAGAATCCCGAAAAAGCCAAACCCGGTCTGTTTAAATACTCACTGGTAATATCTTTATCTAACGTGGTAGGTCGAGTTATCAATGACAGAGAGAAATCTATTTTCTTTGTTTGAAAAAATTCTTTTACACTAATTTTTTTCATCTTTCAATCCCGATTGAATGTTGGTAACTTCCCCGCACCAGTTACTGGAGCGGGGAAGTAAATATAATTGAATTACGGCTCGATCAATTTATAGTGATCTTCGTCCCTTTTAACCAGAACGTTCACTCGATCTGTTTCATCATTTTTGAAAATAAGGTATGGTTCATTTATTTCATCAAATCTGTCCAAAGCTTCTTTTACTGTCATATCTTCGGCCAGGATTCGCTTGATTTTCACTGTTTTCCTGTTGTTCCCTTTTTCAATGAGATTGGCGTAAACAAAATGCGAACTTTCTTTAAGACTCCGTTTGTGATGATTACTCCACTTCTCTTTCATTTTTTTTACCTGCTGTTCCATTTTGTCCACAGCAACATCGATCGCCAGATACATATCCTTTTCAACCGTTTCACTTTTTAAGTTGTGCTTAGGAATATGCATTACCAGCTCTACTTTGTTTCGATTGTTTTCAAATGACAACACAAAATGTGCAGTAATGATATTTTCGAAATACTTTTCCAGTTTTTCTACCGAATCATAGATATGATCCCTGATAGCATTTGTCAGATGAAAATGGCGTGCAGTAATTGTAATTTGCATTTTAGACCCCTTTCTTCTATTAGTTCCTAACCTTTTGATAATGATCGAGTTAGGATTTTGTAATTAACTTTCTAGCTTTCTCTGCATGATAAGAACTTCGTACAAGAGGAGCCGATTCTACTATTTGGAAACCCATCTTCTCACCTTCTTCTTGATAGTATTTGAATACATCGGGGTGAACGTATTCCTTTACAGGATAATGTTCTTTAGAAGGCTGCATGTATTGTCCTATAGTAACAATATCGACTTCAACTTCTCGAAGTTTTTGCATTAGAGAAAGCACTTCTTCTTTCGATTCTCCCAGGCCAACCATAAAACCGCTTTTCGTTAAAACAGGAACACTGCTTTTGTTAGCTCGATCCAAAACATTCAAGGAACGTTGGAAATCTGCCATACGTCTAACTTCCGGGTATAATCTGGGAATCGTTTCTATATTATGATTAAATACATCCGGAGCTGCAGAAAGCACATTATCAACTTGCTCCAGATCACCATTAAAATCTGATGTTAAAATTTCAACAGATACATCTTTGCCGCATATCTTCTTAATTTGATTTATCACTTCAATAAATTGTGATGCACCACCATCTGGTAAATCATCTCGGGTTACAGTTGTTATAACTACGTGATTTAGTTTAAGTTCTTTTGCCAGTTCGGCAATTCTTGCAGGTTCGGTTTTATCAGGCTGAACAAGTTTGCCTTCAGTTTTATCAACAGCACAGAAATTACAATTTCGTGTACAGGTTTCTCCCAATATCATGAAAGTAGCAGTTCCACGCTCAAAGCATTCCCCCTGATTGGGACATTTAGCATTTTCGCAAACTGTGTGTAAATTATGAACTCTTAGATTTTTTATAATTTCCCGGGCTTTCCTGGCTCCCAGTTTTTGCGACTTCAGCCATTCCGGTTTCCTTAACACATTTCTCATATTATTATTTTAATCTATATTGGGTTGTAAGCAAACAACAAACTTAACTTTTCCCGCATACAGACACTTCCTTTTACACAAATATAATGATAGCACGCAATTCTGAAATATCACATTTTATGAATCGCTAATTTCTCCAGATCTTCAACAGATTCCATTATCGCTTCAGATAAGGTTGGATGTGCAAAGATCACTTTCTTCACATCTTCAATTGTAGAATCGGTTCCCAGCAATATCCCACCTTGTGCAATAAGCTCAGTAGCTTGCGGTCCAATGATATGCATTCCAATGATCTTATGGGACTTAGCATCTGCTATTGTTTTAACAAAACCAAAAGTACTTCCCAATCCCAAAGCCTTACCATTTGCTGAAAAAGGAAATTTACCAACTATAATTTCCTCAAATTCTTCTTTGGCCTTCTGCTCGGTTAAGCCTACAGATCCTATTTCAGGATTTGTAAATGTGCAGGCTGGTATTTTTTTATAATTCAAAGCAATTCGCTCAACTTGTTCTTCATTAACTTCATTATTGATAATATCTGCAACCGCCAATCCTTGTTTACTAGCTGTATGAGCCAACATCATTTTGCCAGTAACATCACCAATCGCAAACACATTGGTTAAATTTGTTCTAAACTCATCATTAATAATTATGAATCCATTTTCTGCAGAAAGATCACAATTTTTAAATTCAATATCGCAAACCGGTGCTCTGCCCACGCTAACCAATGCTTTTTCTGTAATCAATTCTTTCCCATTAGAAAGTTTTATGATCAATTCATTATCAGCTTCTTCAAAAGATTCTACTGCAGTTTTTAAATGCAGTTTGATGCCGGATTTTTTTAAGGCCATTGCCAATCTCTTGGAAATTTCCAGATCTTCCAATGCAACCAGATTCGGCAGGAATTCCACGATCTCTACTTCTACACCTAATTGATTGTATATCGAAGCAAATTCACACCCGATCACACCTCCGCCTATCACAACAAGTTTAGCTGGAAGTTCCTGCATTTTTAAAATATCCCTGGAGGACATGATCTTATCACCATCAAATTTCATTAAGGGTAGTTCTTTTGGTTTTGAGCCGGTTGCCAGGATTACGTATTCAGCTTCGTAAACAGCTTCTGCAGTTAATATTTTGTAGCCTTTATCAAGCATTTCAATAGTATGTACTGGTTCTTTGATATTAGGAATTTTACGTTTTTTAAACATAAATTCTACACCGGAGACCAATTGATCTACAACTTTATTTTTTCGTTGCAAAACTTGTGAATAATTAACTCGCGGATTTTCTACAGAAAGACCGAATTTCTCAGCTTCGTTCATTTCCCCAAAGAGATCAGCTACTTTTACCAAAGATTTTGTGGGAATACAACCATGATTCAAGCATACTCCACCCAATCTTTCTTTTTCAAAAACTGTTACTTCAATATTGTACTGCTGAAGGCGAATAGCGGTTACATAACCACCGGGACCACCTCCGATTATTGCAACTTTGATCATCTATTTATAACTCTCCTGAAAACTATTCTTTACGCCTAAGATGGCTGTTTAAAATTCCTTTTGCTTTACGGTATTTCGCTACAACCCGTCTGGAAACATTGATGCCATCTTCTTTTAATTTATCTGCAATATCCTGGTCACTTAATGGAACTTGTGGATCTTCAGCATCTATCATTCTTTTAATTTGAATTTCCACACTGTGCCGTGATACAGAATTATATTCATCATCCTTACCTGCTTTGCTTGTAAAGAAATCTTTCATACACATAATGCCAAAAGGTGTGTCGGCAAATTTATGTCTTACAACTCGACTTATTGTTGATTCATTTACCTGCAATTCTTCGGCTATTACTGCATATGTAAGAGGATTTAATACTCCAGTATCCTCAAAAAAAAATCCTGGTTGATTATTTATAATTGAACGCATAACTCTTTCTAAAGTACGACTTCTTAAATAAACAGATTTGATTAAAAACTTAGCAGAGTTAATTTTATTCCGAACATAATCGACAGCAGATTTCTCCGTTTTAACCTGTTTTAGAATTTCTTTATAACGTCTGCTCATGCGGATCTTTGGAAATGAGAAATCATTTATAATTATCTCATATTCACTTCCAATCTTTTTTAAGATTATATCTGGAACAACATAATTATCATTGTTATTCTGGATTCTAAGACCAGGTTTCGGATCCAGCCTGGCAATTTGTTCTTTCCAGTGATGCACCATGTTTGTGGTTACACCCATCAGAGAAGCTATTTTTTTATATCTTTTATGAATTAGATCATCAAAAGAATTTGAAATCAGATCAATTAGAGGAAGATTTTGTTCGCTTTGCTCCAATTGAGCCAAGAGACATTCCTGAATATTACGAGCAGTAACTCCAGAAGGAGAAAAATGGAGGATCATTTTATGAATTTCGTTTGATCGTTCGATTGAAATCCCATACTCATCCGCCAGACTTTCAATAATAAAGCCTTTTGGCAGAAAGCCGTGGGCGTCGGAGCTTTCGATAAGTTCATAGGCAAATTCATACTCATTCGGAGTGAGATCAACAGCATCAAGTTGTTCCAGAAATTTCAGCATTTTATTTTCTGTTGTTTTTAATATCTGATCAAAATTTACCGCTTCTGACGATTTGTGACGATAAGAACTATCATAATTATATTCGTTAAATGTATCTAATATCTCACTAAGTTCTTTAGATTCTTCCAAAGTTTTTTGCACTTCTGGATCATCGGATGTTATACCAAGTTCATCTTTTTCTTCTTTCTGGCTCTCTGTTGCCGGCTCTTCAGTATTTGTATCCTCATCAGATTTCTGATCTAATAGTTCCAACATGGGATTGCTGATCATTTCCTGTTTAAGATGTGTTTCCAATTGCATTAATGGCATTGCCAGCATTTCCAAAGATTGCAGCATTTTTGGTTTCAACAATAAACTTTGTGTCTGTTTCTGATATAATGTCTGTCGCATCTTACTCATTATTTAATCCCAATATTATGAGATCATATCTCATTTCCGAAAGGATTTGTAAAACGTTCTCCCAGGTAAACTTCCCTGGCTTTTTCATTATTCACAAGTTCTCTGGAAGTTCCGGAAAAAAGGATCTCACCATTGAACACAATATATGCTCTTTGAGTAATTTTCAGGGTTTCCTGAACATTATGATCTGTAATTAGAACACCTATATTTTTTTTCTTTAATTTCACAATAATATCTTGGATATCTGCTACAGCCAGAGGATCAACTCCGGCGAAAGGTTCATCCATAAGCATAAAAGAGGGAGCCGTAACTAAAGAACGTGTGATTTCTAATTTCCTTCGTTCTCCTCCAGATAAGGTATAAGCTTTTTGCCTGGCGAGTTTTGATAGACCCAATTCCTCAAGGTGCTCTTCCAGCCTTCTTTTACGTTCTGCTTTCGAGATTTTTAGAGTTTCTAAAATTGCCATGATATTTTGTTCTACGGTTAGTTTATGGAAAATGGAAGGTTCCTGAGCAAGATAACCAATTCCTAACTGTGCACGTTTGTACATGGGAAGTTTTGTTATCTCTTTATCACTGAAGAAAACCTTACCCTGATTAGCTTTGATCAAACCCAGTATCATATAAAATGTAGTTGATTTACCAGCACCATTTGGCCCTAAAATTCCTACAACTTCACCTTGTCTTATCTGCAGGCTGATGTTGTTTACAACACGCCTTTTCCCGTAGATCTTTACCAGGTTTTCCGTTCTAATTATATTTAATTCCATATTGCGAAATATCACCTCATAACCACTAAATCCAGTTTTATTTTTACAATATGTATTTTAATTTGTCAAGCTATAGTTGGATTTTTTTTGCACGGTTGGCATAATTAATGCTATTATGCTATGCTAAACAATTATATACTGATAATATCTTATTCTTTTTTCTTTTTTTTCAATAAATATCTGCAGCTATTTATCCATAAATAATAACATCTAAATCTTTTTTATTTTAGCAGCAAACACTTCCTACCTACATCCATATTATCAGATATCAAGCGATAAAAGTAAATTCCAGATGATACCGGAACACCATTGTTATCATCTCCATTCCAAATAACAGAGTTGCTGTATTGATCGGTTAATGAGTTGATCAGGAAGGTTTTCACTTTCTGCCCTTTTAAATTGTATATTTCTATCTTCACGTCTTCGCTGATGCCTGAAAGCTGAAACATGATCTCTGTAGCTGGATTAAATGGATTTGGATAATTTGATAGCTTTACACCGTTTGCTAGTAAATTATTCTGATCAACTCCAGTGATCTCAATATTAATAAGTTCAGATGGTAATGATTCGCCCACATCGTAAACAGCTGAAACAAAATATCCATATGCACCAGCAATCAGGTTCAGATCATCGTAAGTCTCTTCCAAAACACTGGAAATCAGAAAACCATTTCGATAAACATTATAGGCCAGAAGAATCTCCCTTGTCGCAGGAGCATCCCAGCTTAAATGAACATTGTATTCACCATACACATTACCTTCCAGATTTAAGGGTGACGGTGGAGAATCAGGATTCTCCACAATTTCGCATAAAACAAATATTGTATCATTTTCAGGAACGCTAATATCATCCGATACGTAGGTATAATAACCCAAAGCATTGATGGTTAGGGTGCGCAATCCGGCAGGAATCCCTGACAAAAGAAAATAACCTTCATTATTTGATATTGTATTTCCAAATTGATTATTGATCTGGGCAAAAGCGACAGGTTCGCTGGTGATTGAATTTACAACATTTCCTTCGATAGCGCCATAAACCACAGGATCTCCGGTAACAATCAATTCATCAATGTTCCAACCGCTATACTGCCAGGAACCATCAGTAGGCCCAATCGTGAAACGAATACGTACTTCCTCTTTAAGGTCAGCAATCGCAGAGATATCGTAAGTTGTTAAATTCCAGCTGGTATTTTCAATTCCTCCGGTATTCGTCCACACTTCTATCCAGGTTGTCCCATTATCATTACTCACATCAATTGAAGCGTGATCATAATCTGGCTGCTCTACATTCAACCATAGCATAAAAGAGAGTTCCACGTTTAAAAACTCATTGCAGTTTATCGCTGGTGAAATTGCACTATATTCGTCTTCACCCAGGCTCGTTTCATAATCTCCAGAATAACTACCGGTTCCAGTTAAATCAACACCTAACACACGTAATCCCTCATAAGCAGCAGCTGGATCGGGATTTCCATGTTCACCGCCCAAGCCTTGCGGAATATCTATTTCAAATTCACCATTTAGTTGCCAGTTAGGAAATTCTTCAAAGCCATCCTGCCAGATTGTTTCGGAATACAGAAAACTAAAACAAACCAATAAAATAAATACCACAATCTTCATATTATATCTCCAATGATCACGCTTATTTTAACATCAACATTTTATTTGTAAGAGTTTTTTTACCGGCTACTTCCAAACGATAGAAATAAACTCCAGAGGCAACCTGCTTATTACCTTCATCTTTGCCATTCCATTTTATCTGATGACTACCGGCTGCTACCAGGTCATGCACAAGCTGCTTAACTTTTTGTCCGCGAATATTATATATCGCCAGTTTCACTTTACCTTCCTGCGGCAAATCAAATCTGATGGTTGTAGCAGGGTTGAATGGATTTGGATAATTTCCCAGAGCGTATGAAGCCGGAATAATCATTTCATCATCTGTATCGGCCAACTCGCTGGAAACAATAACATCAAAACTTATCAGGGAATCGGAAGGGATATATTCTACTTCTTCACTTAAGGATAAATTAAAGTATGCATCTGGGAATTCCAGACCAATCTCTAAATCTTCAGGAAGCTCCATATCGTTTGCAGAAAAAATTACCGGTAATGAGTCAGTTACTGCCAGAACTGCATTCCAGCGATAAATTACTTCATTAAGAGGTAACTCGTCATTAATAATCGAGCGATGCATTTTTTCGTTTGAACCATTCACCTCTAATGGAAGATAAATAGAAACTGGATCAACAAATGGAGTGTGTACTGGTTTTAGAATATCCAGATTCACATTGTACAATGTATCTGCCATGGCAGACGTTCCTACAACCAGCGACGATTTCTTAGATCCTTCAATTTCGCATTTAACTGTCGCCTTCCATTCAAATTCAAACTCAGGATTATACTCATTATCATAATAAGGAATGAAAATAACTATCAGGTCATCTACATAACTATAAATGTAATAAGCATTGGAATCTGTGAGATCTCCAGAGATCTCGAACATATCATCATAGCCGAATATCACAGGTTCGATAAAATGATTCTGAACTGCTTGATAATATTCAAAATCCTGATTATTGATAGAAAAGACCAGTTGTTCAATATCGTAACTTGCTCTATGCGGATTCGGCAACAAATTCCAACCGGCAGACAATATGGAACTGCTGGCAGAGCGCTGAAGAGTTACATTATTTAATTCAATATAATTATCTTCTTCCGCATATATCCAATAAGGCTGTAGAAATTCTGGTTCATTCACAGCAAAAAACTCCTCCTGCTGGAATATGAAAAATTCAGAGTTCTCACCATATATTTCGTTTGTATTATATAAATCTGTATCGAAATTTCTGGTGATCAGATTCCAGCCTTCATTGGTCTGTACAACACTTTGCGGTGTAATTATCCCAAATTTATAGGGAGAATAATAACTTAGAGTGTCTCCTTCCCACATCACCAGATCGATCTTACAGCGCAGATCTTCAAATAATAGTTGAGGAACAATCCATTCGATCTGTGTAGTAGTTGCCGGTAAATCCATAGCAATAGGAATAGTTATCTCTTCATTCACTGCATAAACATTTACTGCTTGAATTGTGGGCTGTAGATTCACATCCCAATCAATACTCACCGTTTCATAAGGATACAATAGTTGATTTGGAATTCCTGCAAATGTAACCGATGGTTCCCAATTACCATAATAGAGATCGAAGGAGTAATAACTTTCAGCAGTTGGTATAAAAGTAAATATATCTTGAGTAAGGTCTATATAAACTCCTCCCCGATAAAGATAGATCCGTTCAGCATCACGTTCAAGATCTGCCAATCCTATTTCAACAGGAGAATTCAGCATATTAGTTTTAAATCTGTAGGTCCATACTTTGCGAGAGTGGACAGGATCATAAGCACTATAGATCTCCTGTTCCAGTTGATTGGGAACATTTTCCCAATTGGATTCGTAAAATTCTGAATTCAAATAATCCCCGGCAGTACTAGTATCGGCAGGGGTATCATAATTCACATCATAACCGTTGGAAGCAAATTCATTAAAACCGAAATAGCAGGTATCACTCAAGAAAAAAGAAACTGAAGTAGCTGCCAATTTAAAAATATTACGGGATATAGCTCTTGGCTCTATTTCATATAAATGTTCAATTCCTTCATCTTCCGAACCAAGTTTATAGGTATAGATCAAATCGTTTTCTGTACCAATATCAACATATTCATAATCAACATTGGTTCCTGAAACACCGACCAGAGCTTCATTCGTTTGCCACGATTCGATCAGTTCAAATTCTGTCTCATCGGTTTTTCGGTAGAGGTTGAAACCAGAAAAGGTCGTATCGCAAGTTGCTTTCCAGGTAAGGTTGATCTTCTCATCGCGCCCATAAGCAATAAAATTACCAATTTCTGCGATTCCTGTGGATCCAAATACTTCGTTAGACAGTTCAGAATAATTTCCATTCTTATCTAAAATTCTAACTGCAAAATAAAATTCATCTCCTGGTTCCAAACCAGTAAATGTAAAATTATCCTGAGCCAAACAGGCAAGTTTTGCATAATTAGATTTATCTCGAATACTGTAAACACCACTTGCTATTGGCTCTGTAGAATACAAAATTTCGTAGGATTCCATATCGTAACAATCACCAATTTCCCACTTGATTTTTATCTTAGTGGAAGTTTCTGATATTACTTCCAGGTTGGAAGGTGCAATTGGTACTTCACCATCATCCATTTCATAAAGTGCTTCTAAAGCTGTGCCCAAAGCGTCGATCCAGGGAGAATACCAGGCCATTGTATTATCAAATTTGTGATCCATGTCCCACGTAAGAGTAACGGGATTCCACCCATTGAACCAATTATAATTAGCTACTGTTAAAGGAAATGTATTGGGTAATTCATCTACTTCTATATGAAAAAAACGTTCAAAATTATCATATTGGCTCATTCCAGAATTTGTATATACCATTTGTCTGTTGGAGCTATATCCTGGAAGATCCATATGGGTGTTTATGGCAAAAGTAGTATCCGTATTTACATAATTAAATTCATATTCGTTGCAGTGAAAGGCATAGTAATCATTCAAATGAACTGCATCATGCATTCCCACACTATTAGCAGGAAGCACATATTCACCACTTAAATTCGGCACATCGAGTTTTAATGATGAATGATCTCGGATAGGCAGGTCGGGGGAACCAGCACTGTGACCTCCAGAAATCTGGACATCTGCATAGCCTTTGTGGCTTTCTCCCCAGTCGAAACTATGAACCTGAACACTAAATTCATTCGCAAAGAATTCAAATCGGATAAGATCACAGAATTTCTGATAACAAACGTTAAATACATGATCTTCCACACGAGATGGATCGCAGGTTGATTTGCTGTTGCTATAGTTTCCTATATTAGTCCAGGTAACTTCTCGACCAGTTCCGGATATCAATAGAAATTTCGAATCATGATCAATAAAAACTTTGTGAGCCAGGGGAACAATAACGTAGTCATCGCATGGATGGACAGCAGTAGTTATGTGAGGATTAGTACCTTCCAGATTATAAATATACAATCCCCAGGCATAATCAAAAGCTCCAAACTCATCATCATTAAAATCTGGAGTATCATTATTATCATAATATTCCATATTGGGTATTTCACGCAGCATATGAAAAGTTCGACCTGAATCAGTGTCGTTAAAAATAACAACCTGGTAAGGAAAGCTGTGAGCATCAATTGAATCCTGGGCTGCATCCAATTGTCCAGACAAGAATTCATCTACAATTCTTCCCCAGAAAACCAGAGTATCACCTTGTGGAATTTCATAATTTCCAAAACCGTCCAATTGTCTATCCCAGGGAGCATATGAATTGTATCCTGGAGAAGCCAATCCTTCTGCGATATGGCTCATCCAATTATCATATTCACATCCTGGAGCTTCTCCATACAAGAAGCCTTTCAGGGATTCTGTTTCTTCGATTACAGCTAGAAGCAGAGTGGAAATAAAAACAAATATACATAGAATTACAATTTTTTTCATAAAAAAATCCTTACTCATAAATTCTAAAGATGAAACTAATAATGCAGTTTGTTTTGTCTAATTGTTTTTATAAATAATTATTCTATTATAAATATAGTGTATCAGGTTTGTGATATTGTTTTTTTGGAAATATCTCTACTTCTTGAACTTATACATTCCCTGTACAGCTCTGTGCATATCTATCGTATCGATCTTATTGCCTTCAGAAATATTTATCAGCAATCTGACCCCTGTTGCTTCGTTTATCGTAAAGTCTCTGGATTCGGTTTTCTCCTGGTGGAAGTAGGAAGCAACATTGAATTGTGCATCGCAGAAAGTAATTTTGCCGTCTTCAAAATCGAATTCTATCTGATCGGCAGATACCCAGCTGTTCTTTTCAGAGGCATTTTCTGTTTTGAATTTTACTTGGCAGGAGTCCAACAGCATTGCTCTGGAAATCTTCTGTTCACCGAAATAAATTTGAAATTCCATTGCAATTGCATCCGCAAAGTCAGAAATAAAAGAGGGATTACCCTGGTAGATAGCTTTTTCTTCATCAGCAAAATATAAAAGGAAATCACTGTTTATCTTAAAATCACCGGAAACTGTTTCTACATTAAAGGTTGCAACTACCTTTTCATAATCTTTAAAGTACTCAATTTTTTCTGCAGAAATTTCCAGTGAATCCTGATCCATCAATCGTAACTGCGGTCTAACAAGCAGGTAGCCATAACCATCATTCAAATAATAATTCAGCCTGCCGCATTCTGCCTGGATGTTTTCGCGCTGATCGTAGCTGAATACATTATCGAGTGCATAAAATTCTCGTTCATTTCGGAAGTATTCCACATGATCGGCTTCAAATGTGCGAATAGTAGAATCGACATGAGCTTCCTCGGCAAAAACGTTTCCATCCAGATATAACTTTTCGGTTTCCCTGAAATAATCTATTTTATCGGCATATAGGGATAAAGAATCATCGAAAACCTGCACATTTCCCCACATTCGGGCAATATTCTGTTTCTCGAAAATATCGGCAGTATCGGCAAAAAACTCGGTATCACCATAAAAGATATGCACTTTCCCGATAAGATTGGTAACAACTTCTTCATTTACTTTCTTTACAATCAATTTATCAGCATTGATAAGTTTATAAGGTCGAAGATCTGTTTGCTCTGCAAAAAGAGTAAAACAAAATATGAAAAGTATAAGAAATAACAGTCTAATGTAAATCGAGATCTTCATCATTCAACTTACCTTCACCCGATACTCTGGTGATCTCAACCACATCCAGTTTCATATCGGAAACCATCTCTTCGCCATACAGAATATTCTCATCTCGAATCAGCTGAACGCCCTGGCTGGCAATGATCTGTTCAGTGTTTCTATCCAGTTCTGCATAGGGTGCTTTCATTGTTCCGTTCTCACTTATTACAACTACATTCCCTATCCCTGTGATAGTGTTTTTTGCATCATCCACTTCGGCTCTATCACATTTCAGAGTTGTTTCAATTGTTCCATCATGTTTAAAGAATTTCACAAACACCGTATCGGCAAAAGTTTGTTTTGTTTCATAATATTTATACAAATGCACAGCCGTCATTTCATAATCTATTATGCTGTCTGTGGTAGCAATTACTCGAATAGAATCAGCCTGCTCATCCGGGATTTGCCCTTCGATTGACATAATCAGTTCTGGTTCCTGCTGCTGGCAGGAAAAAATTACGATAAGGAAAAAGAATAGAATATATTTCAATTTAACAACTTTCTAAATAATCGG
>QMNP01000001.1 GCA_003647825.1 Candidatus Cloacimonadota bacterium | reverse complement strand
CGTCGTACTGCGGATGAAGGACATACACCTTTCACAGATCAGATTGGAAAACAATTTTTCGGAAAAGATTTCACTTTCCGCTCAAGTCTGGATGACTCTGATTTGAATGCTGCTAAATTTATAAATGGTGGTGTTCCTGCTGAAAATATTGATTGGATAGTGAACGGTGTGATCAAGAATATGAGTGCAACCAGGTATTATGCCAAACAGAAGAAGCTAAAGGCATTGCGTCCATACAACATAATTGTAGAAGGTGGAGACACATCTGAAGCTGAAATGATGAAAATGGTGAAACGAGGAGTGATCGTGAATAATTTCTGGTATATTCGACCAATTGATCGTAAAACAGGTGAATGGACTGGATTAACCCGCGATGGTGTGCTCTACTTTGAAGATGGAAAGATTCAGAAGTCGGTAACTAATTTCCGTTGGAATGAAATTCTGCATGATGCTACAAAACGCATTCTGGCCATGGGACCAGTTGTTCAGCAGGAATATTACGCCAAAATACCAACACTATTGATTGATGATTTCAACTTCGTAGATGTAACAACGTTTTAACCGGAAAGGACGCTAAGACGCAAAGCTAATAAAGAGACCTTGCGATAGGTTTTCGGGCTTCTTGCTTCTTCTGGCTCCCAAGTTTGTCTTGGGAGTCTTTATTACAGAATTACCTCAAAGCAAGAGCTTAACGTAAGAATGGAAATAAAATCGAGTCTTCAAAAAAAATAAATCGAACCTTTTCTGATTTTAGAGTTATAGGGGTAAACAGGAAGTGATAAATTGTGGATATTGATTTGAGAAAAGAACTGGAGAAACGCTGCTTGCAGGCAATTCCTGATGTGCAAAAATTGATCAAAAAGTATATCTCAGATTACAATGATCAGTGTGATGTTTTACAGGATGCTCTTACATCCGCCTGGAACAAATTATCAGATCTAAGTGAGCCTTATAATGTAGAGGGTTGGCTCATGACAATATCCAGAAACAAATGCTTCAACTGGTTGAAAGGCAAGACAAAAATGGCTTATATTGCCGATATTAATTGTATTGCAGATGAAAGTAAGATTGAAGATGATGTGATAACATTAGAAGAATATGAACATCTTATAAAAGGAATCAATCATCTGTCGTATCCGTTGCGCAATGTGATAATGATGAAGTATTTTACTCACAATTCCATCAAAGATATCAGTAAATTACTGCAGATCCCAGAAGGAACCATCAAACGTCGATTGCATGATGCCCGTAAAAAACTTAGAAAGGAGTTTGGTATGAAACCATCCAAAACTGCACCTGAAATTGAAATTATTGAGAAGCAACAGAGAAAGACATCTGTTAACAAATTGGGATTTGGATTAAACTTTGGTTCACCACTGGCAGGTATTGGGGACAAAGAATTCTACGAAGCTTATGAATATCCGGGCAGGATTTTTATAAACAAATTTTGCTCTGAAGTAACCCGAAAAGCTACTGTATTGGGAAAAGAAGTTATAGAAGTAAAGGATAAATCTCTCATCAAAGATTGTACTACAGAGAAGTATTACTATTACAATTTGGCAGATGGAGTATTATCGATGCCTTTCCGGGTTTTGAATTTTCCAAAGAAAATGAAGATCGATATTGATCAGCAGAAATTAATGTCACCCGAAAAGTGCCTGTTAACTACTGGAACGTATGAATACGATAAAAGTAATGAAACACGTAAAGTAGATCTGGTAGATGTAATCATTGCTGGTAAAAAATATGTGAATGTATTAAGAGATTGCAGCAGTTCAGATGATTTCCACGGTCGGTGTTATATGGAAAAATTTTATAATCAGGAAGGTAGGGAAATTCTGCATCGAAATTATTTTGGGAAAAATTGGAAAATGGGTGATTACGTCACCTGGGATAAATGGAAAGATTCACCTGAAATTAAATTTATGGACGAGAAATTCAGGCTCTGGTTTGAGTTTGTGCTGGTAGAAAGCTAATTTTATAGAATCACGGACAAACAAATCTTGCAGGGGTAATTCACGAATCATCTCTTGATAATTCTGGTTCCCAAGTTTGTCTTGGGAACCTTTTTTAAGAATCAAACTTCGGAAGGTTTTATTTGCAAAACTTTGAGAATTCTTTTCTCAGCATCTCTAATTCTTCCTCTGCATCTTCGATCAGATTTTTCATAATCTCTTTTATCGGTTTCACTTCATTTACCAATCCCACACTTTGCCCCGCCATCAAAGAACCATTTTGTACGTCGCCATCCTGAACTGCCTGCCGTAGGGTTCCAGCCCAATAACTTTCGATTTCATATTGAGCTTTTTCGCGTGTAATACTTCCAGCATCCAATTTCTTTAAAAGTTCAAGCTGCAGTCTGCCAAATTGTGCCATTCCTTTATTCAATATTGAGCGCACTGCTACAACTGGTAATTTACTGTCGTATTGCGGAGTTGCCACAGCCTGCCGCGCTCTGGCTTTTTTGAATGCTTTCTTAAAATTTTCATGAGCAGAACATTCCTGGCTCATGGCAAAGATAGTTCCCATTTGTACACCATAAGCTCCCATTAAAAGTAGATGTGCCATCATCTGGCCAGTTGCAATTCCACCGGCTACAAAAATCGGGAAATCTCGGAAATTGAATAGAACCTGCTGGAGAAGAACAGTTAAAGAAACGCTGCCGATATGACCTCCTGCTTCGCTTCCTTCCAGGATCAAGGCATCAATTCCCCAATTGATCTGTTTATCTGCAATCGATTCTGTAGAAGCAAAAGACATAGTTTTTTTGCCAGCTTCCTTCATGGCAACTACATCACGTTTCTTAGGAAAGTTCCCTGCAAATACTACGAATGGAACATCTTTTGTTAGCATAATTTCAAAATGATTCCGATAGTTGGGAGCTATTGTTATTAAATTTA
The DNA here is from genome assembly GCA_003647825.1 of Candidatus Cloacimonadota bacterium. Taxonomy (GTDB): domain Bacteria; phylum Cloacimonadota; class Cloacimonadia; order Cloacimonadales; family TCS61; genus B137-G9. The sequence goes on along the minus strand of QMNP01000001.1, from coordinate 26,506 downwards.
CTGCAAAAGGTTTATCCAAACCATTTATCAATTGATCCACTTCCTGTTCAAAAAGATCAGGCGGCATATTTCCACCGGCAAAAACGGGAAATCCTCCAGCATCCGAAACAGCTTTAACCAATTTATAATCACTTATCCAGGTCATTCCCCCACAAATAATGGGATATTCAACACCTAGAAATTTCCGTCCTTTCTCAAAAAAATCGTAAATCATAATGAACCCCTATTTCAAAAACATAATTTCAACATTTTCAATTTAACTCTTTATCAATAAAAATTTCATTAAGAAAATTGTCTATATTTTGGTTTGAAATTGTGAAAAAGTGGTAATTTGAAATGATTTATAATAAAGAAAATTCTTAAAGTTGACTATCCCCGTGGCAAAGCCAAGGGATATTTCGCCAACTTAATTTCAGAAAACTGAAAATCGAATTTTCAATATTTACCCCTCTGTACTATCGGACATCTCCCCTAAATCAGGGGAGAAAGTTCGGACACCCCGATGCAGAGCATCGAGGAATTCTTAGATTAAAAAGTGCGATTATTCTGGAGTTTTTTTTTAAAAAATTACCCCAATAGAATATTCTAAGTAGTTTCTAATCAAACCTTTTCGTGTAAACATGGCAGTATGGTTTGCTGCCTTTTTTTTCGTAATAATCCTGGTGATAGTTTTCTGCTGGATAGAAACTGGTAGCTATTTCCAATTCTGTTGCAATATCATAACCTTTGTCTTCCAGTTCCTCGATCAATTGCATTGTAATCTTCTTCTGTTCTTTATTTGTATAAAAGACGGCAGATCTATATTGATGACCAATATCTGGTCCCTGTCGGTTGATCTGGGTAGGATCATGAATCTCGAAAAACAATTTAGCCAGTTTTTCAAAACTCACTTTAGCTGGATCATAAACAATTTCTGCTGTTTCAGCATGACCTGTGTTGCCACCAACAACATCGTAATATCCCGGGTTTTTTACACTTCCGCCCATGAAGCCAACCGCAGTAGAGAGTACACCATCCAGTTTTTGGAAATGATATTCAACTCCCCAGAAACATCCACCGGCAAAATAAGCTTTCTCCTGTTTGGGCTCTTCTGGTTCAAACTGCAATGAAACTGAGTTTACGCAATGACGAATGTTTTTGTCTGTATAGCCTTCACCTTTAAAAACATGACCCAGATGTGCATTACAATTAGCACACAAAATTTCAGTTCTGCGACCATCGGCATCAGTTTGTTCTTTTACTTTTCCATCGATCGCATCATCAAAGCTGGGCCAACCGCAGCCGGAATGAAACTTATCATCTGATTTAAAAAGAGTTTCACCGCAGCGTTTGCATTTATACACACCTTCTTCATCGTGATCATTATAAATGCCAGTAAACGGACGTTCTGTACCCTTATTTTCAATCACATATTTTTCCAGATCATTTAACTTGTTATATTTATCTTCCGCACTCATAAAACTTACTCCTATCAGCAGGATGACGAATAATAATAACTTGTTCATCTTTCCTCCTTGTTATGCAGGATAATATAAATTGATTTTTATTTGATGCGGAAGAATTCTATCCTTCTATTTTTTTTTCTTCCTTCTTCAGTATTGTTATTTGCAATAGGATGATCTGGCCCCAGTCCAATAGCCTGCAACCTGTTTTCTTCAATTCCTTCATCTACTAAAAACTGTTTTACCGATTGCGCTCTGGCTTTTGATAATTTTAAGTTATAAGATCGAGAGCCGGTGTTATCTGAGTGACCACTGATCTCCAGCTGCATTTCAGGATAATCCAGAAGAGTACGTACAACCTTCATAACAACAGTTTTAGCCTCATCGGTAAGTTCAGAGCTGCCCATTTTAAAGTTGATCCCTTCCAGAATTATTGGAGCTTTCTTCTTAAAGATAACTTCCGGTTTTTTATCGGGACATCCATCGGTATCATTAAACCCGTTAAAAGTCTCAGCTTCAGTTGGGCACATATCTTTCCCATCAACTATTCCATCCCCATCAGTATCGGCATTATTGGGATCAGTTTGATGGATATTTATCTCATCATAATCATTGATATTATCATTATCAGAATCCGCTAATACAGGATTAGTGTAGTAATTATTTATTTCATCTCCATCGGTAAGCTTGTCATTATCTGAATCTACAGAAACTGGATTAGTTTTGTATTTCATTATTTCATCATAGTCATCTATTCCATCCAAATCAGTATCACTGGCATTCGGATCTGTTCCTGTGTTAGTAGCATCAATAAAAATTCCTGTATTAGTTTCAACTGAATCGGCAAGAGCATCTTTATCGTTGTCGTAATCAGGACAGCCATCTTCATCTTCAAAACCATCAAAATCTTCTGGCGAGAAAGGACATTTATCTTTGCTGTTTCTGAAGCCATCATGATCGCTGTCTTTATATCCGCCAAAGCGAATAGTTAAACCAATCCCAAAAGAAAGATTTCCAGATTGTACGTCACCAAGACCTGACATATCACTGGTTTGATCGAACAAATGCTGATATTTAAAACCGAAATTGATGCCAACATGTCGGGAGATTTCCCATTCAGCACCAAAGATTCCGCAAACGAATAAATTGGTATCAGAATCTATAACAGTGGATTCATCGGTATTTTCCAAATCCCATTTAAACATTCCTATACCTAACCCCATATATGGAACCCCAATTTTATTGGACAACAAATTATATCTGAATCCCATTGAAATCGGCATAAAAGTCGTTCGATAAGGTGCATCCGGTTTTTCTTCAATATGGCTGGATAAAGAGTTGTTTTTTTCATCATCTCGTACGGTTACAAATCCATAACCACCATTCAGCCAAAGAGCAAATTTACGGCTGAAGTAGTAACCAAATTTAAATTCACCCATTTCGCGAATAGAGCTGTCATCAACTTCTCCGCCAATTAATTTTGTACCGCTGGCTCTGGTTTCAATAAAAATTTGTTTACCAGGAATTTTGGCAGACAACAGACTTGCAGTAACTACAAATAGTAGAATCAGAATAACGTTATTTTTATATTTTTTCATTAAATATTCTCCTAAAAAACTAACCTTTTGCACGAATAGATAATGCTTTTTTTCTGTCAAATCGAAATTTTATTGATCCTAAATAGGAAGTTCTTTAATTTTGGAATTATTGTTTTAAAAATATCTTTTGCAAGATCAACTTCATTTTGTGATAATGCGATCCCTGCCAGAAAATTCGACCACATCTTCGACAAATTTTATAATTCTCAAAAGTTTCGAAAACAGCTTCTGGAATTAAATCTTTAATCTTTTTTTTTTCGATATCATGAAGAGAAACATTACAGTTCATGCATCTGGAAAACAGATGTCCTTCATCATATTTTATGTAATCTTTTAATTCATTCAACTGGTTTTTATATGAAGTGTTTTTTATTAAATATCGTGGGAATTTCTGCTTTAACTTAAATATTCTTTTGCTGCGGGTGAGAAAAACACGTTTTTCTTTTTTGGCTAAAGCGATAAGTGAGGATAAACTTGTTGATCTATATACTGCTGCATCATAACCTAATAATCGCAGCCACCTGGCAAGTTTTATTAAATTGTCTTCCAGCAGAAATTTTGGTGATAATGGTTTATTCAAATTTTCCAACCCTGAAGAATGTTTCTACCTCTGGAATCTTTGTTTTCTTTGCTTCTTTAAGTGTTCCGGTAAAAAGCACTTTACCTTGATCGAGGAATATAATTCTATCTGCAATGCGATGAATACTGGCCAGTTCATGAGTTACAATAATAATTGTCATTTTTAATAGTTTTTTCAATTTCAAGATCAGATTATCCAAGGCCGCACTTGTAAGTGGATCTAAACCGGCAGAAGGTTCATCACAAACCAGAATATCCGGATCCAGAGCAATCGCTCTGGCCAGCGCAGCTCTCTTCTTCATTCCACCTGAAAGTTCAGAAGGAGATAGATTTTCTGCTTTACCCAGATTAACCAGGTCAAGTTTCACCCTGATGATCTTATCGATGATAGTTCTGGGCAGATCTGTGTGTTGTTCCAAAGGTATTGATACATTTTCCGCTACACTGATGGAATTTAGTAATGCACCATTTTGAAAAAGCATTCCGATTCTGCTGAGGATACTGTCAAATTCTACTTCATCCATTTGCGTAACTTCCTTGCCAAAGATGCTTATACTTCCGGAATAGGGTTGATACAATCGTAATATATTTTTAATAAAGGTGGTTTTTCCACACCCGCTGCCACCCAATATAACTGTAATTTCTTGAGGAAAAATATCTACAGTTACATCAGATAATACTGTTGCTTCACCGTATTTTGCTACCAGGTTTTTTACTGAGATTATCGCTTCTTTTTTCATATTAAAAATAAAATATCATACTGCTGAGTGCATCCAGAATTATAACCCAGAAGATAGAGGCCACAACAGATTGGGTAGTCACTTTTCCCACACCTTCAGCTCCACCTTCCGCATTGAATCCGTAATAACTACCGATAATAACAATAACCCAGGCAAAAAAGTAACTTTTGCCAATGCCGATAAGTGCGTCCCTCAAGGTTAAAACCTCAAAAACACGATTAAAGAAAACTACAGTACTCAAATCCAGGTAAGTTACAGCAATTATTAATCCGCCAAAAATTCCAATTAAGGTAGAAGCTGTAACCAGGAGAGGAATTACTAAGGTGATAGCATGAAATTTAGGAACAACTACATAGCGGATAGGATTAATAGCCATCATTTTTAAGGCATCGATCTCTTCCGTAACCTTCATTGTCGCTATTTCTGATGCTATTGCAGAACCGCTTCGCCCTGCCAAGATAATAGCTGTAAGGATTGGTCCCATTTCTGTTACCATCGAAATCGCCATCAGATCAGCTACAAAGATATTGGCTCCAAACTGACGCAATTGAGCAGCAGATTGCAGAGCCAGGATCAAACCCAGGATGAACGAGAGCAGAAGAATAATAGGCAGTGCATCTGCACCAATAAGTAAACCCTGTTGTGTTACCGAACCTTTTCTTTGTCCTTTTTTATTAAACACTCCTACAAAAGACCAATAGAAAATATCTGCCAGAAGATAAAAAGCTTGTTTGCTGGATTCTAACCAGGCATAGAAATTTTCTCCAAGTAAAATGAAAATATTTCCCTGTTTTGCTTTTAGTTGTATCGGCAGCTCTAAAGATGAAAAGGTTTGATATGATTGCTCTAATTCTGAGTTCAGATTTATTATTTGTGGGGAATGGGCAGTAAATATCTCCATTAATTTATCCAGGAATGCAACACCAGCGCTATCGATCATTTCCAGATTACCAGCATCGATCTCTTCTACAATTTCGCTTTTCTGAAGAGCAATCTCCTTTAAGAATCCAGTAATATTAGATTTATCCAGCTTTTGAGGAAGGATAAGTGTTTTATTTTTAATTATCATCGCTATTTAAGGAAATAAGTCACTCGCAGAAAAAGGGCATGGTTTAATGCGACATAATCATTAATTTCAGTCATTTTATGAGTCAGTTTTAATTTATAATCGAGTGAAATATATTTAAACAGTTTAGCATTGAATACATTCTCCCATTCCATCGTATAATTTTTTTCATCATTAAATGGAAATAGAAAATCTGCATTAACACTATAAGATAAATTCAGAGGTAATTGAAATGTGCCTACCAAAGACATTTCAGTACCAGTTTTTGATTCAGATTCTAACTCTCGATACTCTTTATAAACTGTGTCGTTAATAGTTTGTGTATTCCACAATTGATAAACATCATTATTTATATCCTGCCTTAAACCAAATCCTATTCTCAAGCTAAGATTTGCTTTAGATCGATTTAAGATCCGGTAATTAATTCCGACGCCTTCCTTTAATACGAGTGGGAAAAACGCTGATTCAATTTTAACGTTATCTACAAAAGCAGTATCCTGAACTACATCTCCATCCTTATTGATCTTGGTGCAGTAAAAGTCATCATCATAAAGTCTTGTATTAAAGAAATGAGAGTTTGCATCGAATCTGGCATAAAGTCCCAGATCTTTAATAAAATAGTAGATAAGTGTATTTTTTAAATCAAAATCGTCGGTTGACAAACGGAAACTTTCACTTGTAGCTTTTGAAGTTCCTACTTCGATCAGATTTTTCATGGAGTAATGGAAAGGACTATTATCATAAAGTAGAAAATTCTGCAACTGAGCATTTAAAACAATATTAGTATCGTTTACATCCTTTTCACTTTCATTGTTGCTATTTACATTCACATTACCGTGAATTGCACTGGAAAATTTCGTTTTTTCCAGAGAGGTTTCCAGGAAACTTTCTTCCAGCACTCCTGCTCCGATCATATTTGTAGGAATACCTTCATCATCGGTATCCATTACAATCGTGAGTTTTTTAATATCTCCCTTCTCTACATAAGTAGTTGTAAAATTACTATAAGTATTAAATGGTTCATTGTTCATTGTAATTTTATACAATCCCGGTTTCAAAACCCAAACTGTTGATTGTTCCCCGATTTCTTCTTCCGCAGGGAATTCACTACCATAGCTTTCTCCAGTAACCAGATCAAAGATCTCATATCTTACTTTCGCATAATTTCGGTCTTTGTCTATAACTTCAACGATCAGACAACCCCAATCCGGTTCAATGATTGTTTTAAATCTGGGTATAATTTCGATATTTTTTTTTGTCATCATCTGGTTATACTTTCCCGAGCCGTATTGAATTGAATAAAAACCTGCTTCCAAAGCCAAAGGAGTACCCATTTTACCGGATTGAACAAAACCTGTGTCGTTTTTGGCATAAAAATATGGTTCGTTATCTGTTCTGGAAAGAGCAGGCAGAAGCAATAATCCATTACCTTCAGTAGTTGTTTTCTCAAGGGCAATCTCTTCTGTTATGACTGTATTTTCCGCATTATCTGCGATGATTTCTTCTATTCCTCCTTCTACACCGCAGGTGATAAGAATTTTATTAATGAATTTATCTGTTTCCTCTAAAATAATTTCATTAACCGTTTGTACGAAAGTATCATAATCGTAGGAAAGCAACTTTCTTTCTATATTTGTATTTTGTTGAATCAGGTTGATTTCTTCCCCTGAATTACGCAGTATAAAGGTCATATTTACTCTGGCTTGCTGAATATTATCTGCCATATAAAGTTCAATATTGTTGATCGATGTTGATATTTCAAAATCAGGTCTGGTGTCAAGAAACTCACGATGTACCTGATTAAAAATCCTATAGCGCTGCAGTCTTTTTTGAATGAGATCGGGAATAACTTTGGAAAGTTTAATACCCCAGAGATTATAATTATCATATGTTATTCTCGGACCAAAATGTCTTATCACAATCTGGCTGCGATTGTATGTTTTTGAAACCTTTGAATCCTGAATATAAACACTAAAATTTAAAGGTGTTTTCTGAAATAAATCCTGCTCTTCATTATGGTCATAATATTCCAGGATATAGTAATTCTTTGTTAATAATTCACTTGAAGTACAGCCAGCTAAAAGCAATATTGCAATTATAAGCAACCAAAATACTTTTTTCATATCCATTCCTTGTGTTTACTTTTCATTCTTGTTATAATAATCATGATTTATTTCCTTCTTGATCGAAGCAGCAGAGTTGGATCTTCGATGATCTGTTTGCTGAACTCGTTTAAGTTATCCACTGTTTCTCGTAGAGATTCTACTGTATCAAGAATATCCTGTTTACTTTCCATATGTGTAGCATCCAGTCTTGATAATGTCAGATCTATCTGGATAACAGCAGCATCAAGATCATCTACAAGTTTCTTCAAATCTATCTGGGCCAGTTCTTTAGTTATTTTATCTGTATTTGCAACGATACTATCAATTTTACCAGACTGGAGAATATCGTTTATATTTACCACTGCTGTATTCATGGAGATTGCAATATCTTTAATTTCCAGGCTGATGTCATTCAGGTTTGCAATTATATTGCCAATTGGTTCCACATTGCTATCTGTGAGTGTGTTTATATTGGCGAGAATATTATTTAATTTTAAACGATTTTCTTCATTGGTTATGTCAGCTAAATTATTTAAGAGAACTTCCACCTTTTCAGCAATAACCTCTGCTTTTCCTGTAATGCTCTGGAAAGCAGATCCCCCTGATTCAATATATGAACCAGGTGTTAAAAGAGCTGCGGCATTGCTGCCGCCGGAGATTTCAATTTGCAGAAGGCCGGTAATACCGATGGGAGTTAGAGCAGCAGTTACATCCTGTTTCAGGGGAGTATTTTCTTTCACACTAACCACAACGATAACGGTGGTTACATCTTCCGGATCAATATTAATTTCATCTACCCTTCCAATATTAATTCCATGATATCGAACCGGTCCGCCGATCTGCAAACCAGACACAGTTAAATCTTGATATTTTATGTAATATATATCCCGTTTCTCCATTATCTTATTGCCTGCAACCAACACAAGAAAGATGATCATGAGAACGGAGATCACTACTAAAAAAATTCCCAATCGGAATTTCTGAGCTTTACTGACCATAGAATTCTCCTTCGTTCTTTGCGGAAAATATTTCTAAATTGTGCAGTGTCAAGAAAAAGATAGCTTTGAACTTGGGCTAGTGGGTGAATCAGGAATGACACATTCAGGAATAACGACTTATATTTATTTAGAACGTAATTAACTAAAAGATCAATAAGTTTAAAATATTAAAAAAGTATCTCTACAAAAATTCCCAGTCGGAATGTACGCAACTTAGTTCTCTGTTTCATGTTATCTGTATATTCATAATTACTGGTAAGACCGCCGCTTATATTTTTACTAAACTGATAAGAAACTACTGGAGTAACAGTATAGTGTATTTTATTTTCAACTTCATCTACATCACCTGTAGAATTGGTAGAGATATTATAGGTTCGTTCAACTGAAAATGATAAATCGGTTGATAATTCATTCTTCATTCTAGTTCTTTTAAAGAAAAGAATCTTTAGTCCTTTCGCTGCAGCATAGCTCCAGGAAAAGGAACCAGTTATAGAAGAAACCGTCGAATTGCTTCCAGAGCTGGCCCCACCTGATAGGTTTCGTTCATTTTTAGTTATTGAATGATTCAGATTAATGTTGGAAGTAATATTTCCCTTCCAGTTGCCAAACCATGAAAGCAGCGGGGTAAAACCTAATCTCACCTGTTTTGTGTCGGGATCATCACCAAAACCAATTTCACCAGTTTCTGATATAGATTGAACAAAACTACTGGTTAGTCGGGAACTGGTAAGAATGTTTTCGAAATGGATCAGTTTTTCAAATTCAGATAAGGTTATACTAATATTGGGGAAATTCGTAGTGATCTGGCTATTATTATTAAAGCTGTATGTTCTTTTATGTTCTGTGGAATAACCCCAGTTAGTTGAAAGATTATTAAAAATTGGAAAGCCGAAAGATGTAGAGATTTTATCGGTGATTGTCTTCATGTCTATTTCTTTATCTACACCATCTTCCTGCAGAATATGAGGTAGTCCCAGTTGATAAAGAAATTTTGGTCTATCTAATCTTTCTTCATAAGATGTTCTATAGTTATTGTCATATGTTACGCGAATATTCTCGATTCTAGCAATATAACCTACAATTGAACCGAAAATATTGGATGATTCTATCGGTTTAAGATTTTGACCTTCAGAACCTTTATAATCACCACCTTTGGGATCATATTTTCCAGCCTGCTTTCCTTCGAGTGGTTTTGTTTCTTCTTCTTTGCCGCCAGAATCATTGCCTTTTAAATCATCTTTCCAGCCCTTATCGTTTTTCTTGCCAAACGCATCTTCCATCTTGCTTAGTTCGGTTTTTGTGTAGTCTTCTTCTTTCTTTTCTTCTTCGTTTAGCTCTTCTTCACCTTTGCTTTTCTCATCATCATCTATAATTTCTTCTGTACTTTTTTTGCCGAACTTTTTATTAATCCATCCAGAAAGATCCTCTAGCATATCACGATTCTTTAATGTAAATGTACCGCCAATGTCTCTAGTAACGCTACCTTTATAGTATAAAGTATCTGTAACACCAACTTTTATATGATCTTCATCATAGTTGGCCGAAGCATTTGCATCAAAACTAAAAACAGACTCCAGATACTTAGGCGTAAAATTAAGAGAAGCGGTTTGAGTTCTTTCTTTTTCCTGCCCAATATTCACATCATAAACATAGTTTTTTAATAATAGATCTCGCTTGGTAGAAAGTGAATAAGCAGCAGAAATATCACTAAACATATCATAATTAACCGATGACAGGGTGTTAAATGATTTGGTTCTTTTGGAATTTGTCTGTTTAGTCCAAAATGGAATTGAATCTGTATAAGTTTCCCAGCGCCATTTGCTGGGCATTTTATCATCATAAATAAGTTGATTTTCAATACTGTTGGGGAAGTAATAAAATTTGTAATTTTTCCAAAGATTTAAAGAAGTATTTTCTTTAGAGACAGAAAGACGATAATTGTGTTTGATATTGAACGTGATCGTTGTATCTGCCAAGGTTGAAGAAGTGGTTTTTCTCTGCTCAATGTAAGAGTTTATTGTTGTGTTTTTTAATGTATAAGCTAAAATTTTATTTTTTGGAGTTTTACTCTGGCTAAAAGATATATCTGCTCTTTTAGTTAGAGATTTATTTTTTTCTCGAGCTTTATCTTCTTTGCTCAAATCATCCCGCAATACATCTGTGTTGGCTTTAAAGCGTGGAATACCAAGAGATTGTGTTCTTTTTAAAGTAAGCGGAAGATTTAATCCCCATTCAGCGGGAAGGAATTTTTGCAGGTAGTACTTATTATTTATTGATAAATTGATTTCCCTGACTTGACTTGGTGAATTTGTTCGCGTAGAAGAAGCTTGAAAGTTTTCTGTTCTCCACTGTAAATTCACATCTAAATCAGAAAAGTCCGCAAACTTAGTATGAAATGTAGTACGTGCTGCAAAACCAATTTCTTCATAGGGATCGGCTACTCTTAGGTCATCAAAATATATTCTACCGGTAAAGGTCTCAGATGCTTTCATACCAAGTGAAATAGAACGGATATTGGTTAAAGTTGGATTTCCAACCTTGCTGTAAACAAAACCATCTTTTGTATAACTCACGTCCTCATCAGCATCAATGTTCTTTAACTCTGTAAGATCTGAAAAATCAATTTCAATTTCTTCCCAGTAATTTTCATCCATTATTGCCTGATATGAAGCAGTCTCAAAAGCATGTTTGATCTGGTAGTAATTCAAGGAATCTGCTCCCATACGAATTATCAGTGTATCAGACTGGGAACGTGTACGCTCTAATTGGGCAGATTCACCATATACCCAAAGACGTAAACGTTCATATGTTGTAAGATTTAAATATTCACGGAAAGACTGAGTAACTAATCCGAAATGATTAGCTCCCAGATTCGTATAATCAATAGTAAGAGATTGTTCCAGAGTATCTTCACCCTGTTTTTTAATAACAGTGTGGGGAGCAGGATTATAATGCTGGTCTTTTTGATTATCGATAATTCCCACCAGCATTGTTTCTTCTTCATCATTTATAATGCTTCCATCTTCTTCTCTAATGAAACCTTCTTCCCATTTATTTCCAGCAATATCTAGTGATACTAATTTGATCCTGGTACTATCTTGAGTTTCAAACCAGATCCGTGCATAACTAACCCTTTCCAGATCGGGATTTCTATTAGCTTCATTTGAAACTATAGTATAGTTGTCTCTATTGTGCAGGGGGATACGGTACAAGCGCCAGCCATTGTACTGACTTTCCAGAAATTCATCACCATCATTTATACAGGCAGAATATTCGAAATAAACTTCAGATAAATTTAAAATGCTGCTGCTGTTAAGATCTTCAGTATCGAGTTTATCATTTCCTTCTGTTCCGTTTACATAAGGATATTCATCATCTCCATTGATCACAACTTTTTTATTGTCATAGTTATCAAAGGGATCATCACCCGGCTCTCCGTTTTTAATTCTATCTAAACCAGTATCTTCACCGCCGTCCAGGATACCATCTACATTAGTCATATTCCCGGCTTCATTCAGCTGACCGTCTTCTTTATCTGGTTTATCGCTCTCACCTGGACGATAAAAATCTTCACTCACTTCACCCAGATCTATATGAATATTAACTGGATTAAAATCAGTATTATTATTAAGATTATCAACTTTTACCAGGAATTCTATGTATTTCTTATTTGAGAAATCGACCTGATTTCCAATATATTTCATTACGCCAGCCCAGTATTTGATTTGAACTCCGGGTAAACCCAGTGGTGGCGGTTTTATTTTGAAAGCCAGAATCGGAACTTTTTCTCGTTCTTCTTCATTCGAAAGTGTTTCCGGATCATATACATCCTCGGCATATACATTCTGAGGATTGTAATAATTGAGATTTGCTTTAACAAGGTTGGTAGGATTTGCACCCGGATATCCAAATGGCCTGCTGGCAGGAGCCCAGGTTACCCGCGAAACACCCAGCGGATACGTGTCCAAGATAGATTCCATATCGTCGATATATGCTTCTTTCTTATCATGCTGTTTTTCAGAACCATAGATTGTAGGGATACTCATTGCCACTTCACCAGAAAGATTCATGGTCGATTCTTCGTCAGTTTTTATAAGCGGAAACCAGTCGATAAAACGGGTCATAAAAGGAATATCATAATCCAGTTCACCATCAATATCGGCCAGAATAAGATTACGGTTTTCGTTGCCGATCTTGGGTCTGTCTTCCTTAACTTTTTCAGATTGATAGATAAGAGTTCCGCCTGCTTTGATATTCTGGTTGAATTCCATATCAGCGCGAACACCTAAAATAGTTTTGCTATCAACAGAAAATAATGGTTTAAATTGATAACTGATATCAATTTCCACATCGGGATTCTTAGCTTCAGAATTTAAGAAGTTAATAATACCAAAATCGTAATCTACAATAAAATCGACATTCTCGGTAAGTTTGCGTTTACTGGATCCCAGCTTAACTACTACACTTCCCGGTAAGATATTCATCTGCCCCAATGAAATCTGATCACGACCGATTTCACCTTTCACCGAAAAGTAGTAATTATATTCTTTTTCCTCGCCCACATTCTGTACAGTTTCTTGATCTTCTAAATACACAGCTGAATCACCCAGTGCATAAAAGGGTTCCAATAAAGGAAATATAATATATCCGGCTTCTAAATTTACAGTTGAATCGTCTCCATTAATCAGCCCATCTTTATTTACATCTAAGAGAAGATAACCGTTTAGAAGTTTAACGTCATCTTGAAATACTTCTGGAACAAGCTGCAAAAGGCTGTCTGGTAAATTAAAGTTAGGTGTATTATATGAATCTCTGGTAAAAATGTTCAGTTCAAAACCTTCTGATTTTATACCCTGCATTCCCAGACTATAAATATTGCGAACTTCATATTTCCACTCTGGATCTGTTACAGTCTGGTTAGATCGTTTTAAAATCTTAACCAAAACAGGATTTGTAGAGCTGTCACCTATTTGCAATCCACTTCTGGTAGTATAAGATACACCAATTGTATGCAATCTTGTTATTTGTGAGATGAAATCCATATACTCAGGGAAAAAAGTTATCAAGCCACTATTGTAATCTATTGTGAATTCAAGACCTTCTGTGAGAACATTGAATTGATATTGGGTAGTTTCATCTCCAATTTCGTAGCCAGGTACCGTAACAGTACCATTGTTATTTACATTATTGTCATCGATATAGAGAGCAAAAGGTTTTTCCGGATCCGGCAGCAAACCGGCACCTTGAGCTGATATTTTCCATTTTCCATCTTCAATTTCTATCTGGTTATTATTATAACCGAATATTGGACTATCTTCAACCAGCTCATATAGTAGATCCGGTTGTTCAATAAAGTACATTCTTCTTTTTACATAGTTTTTACTGGCAATAATTGTAGAATCTGCCTGGGATGAACCTCTATACTTTTGCGTATTCTTTTTTGCTTCGTCTTTTCCCATGATGGCTGTAACTTTTAAATTACCAGCTTCCAGGTCTGTTTTTATACCAAAAAGCCCTTCGGAAGACACATTGTAACTTATAAATTGTGATCCGCTCAAAGCCAGCGAGATATTCCCGCCATCAATTCTTTTTACTATTTCGTCTTCATCGCCCTCATAATTTATGTTCACTTCTGTTGGAGTAGGTAGAGCATCACTATCAGAAGTAGATTGATGGTTTACATTCACATGGATCTTTTCACCGATCGTCCCCCTTAAGCGTAAGTTCAGATCTTGTGTCATATCCAGATCAAAATCCTGATTATCGTTGCTTTCAGTGCCTTCACCACTTCGTTTCGTACTATTACCGGCAAAGGTAAGCCTTTGACTTCCGTCCAAACTCAAACGTCCGGCTTTATTTCCCATAAATTTTCGAACAGCTCTGGGCAGAGCAACTTTGGGTAATTCGATAACAATTTCTGGAATTAAACCAAGGTCATCTGTACGTTCTTCATTTCGCAATAATTCACTAACTTTTTCATCCAGAGTTCTATGAAATAATTCGTTAAAACTATTTTCATAATAGCTTTCTAAAGGCACGTAAACCGGCTCTGTCAATTCAATATTTCCAAGTTTACAGGTTAGTTTTACATTTCCTTTTTCATAATCTATTTCTTTGGTCGTAGTTGTATAATTTGATCCCAATTGGGGCCTGGCAAATTCCGAAAGGGAAAATCCTTTATCCAATTTATAATAATCTAACTCTGTAAAATTTAATGGGGTATAGCCGGGAAGGTAATATTTAGGTGTAAACACTTCACTGAATAAACCCGATGAAGCTGAAAATAGTATTAGAAAAATTATACTTTTTTTAATCATTTAAAAATCTATATTCCTGCAAATAAGGTTAAGTCCATCTATTAAAAGGTAATTATCTATTACATCAACTTCATTGGAATTATTACAAATTACTTCCGCTATTCCGCCAGTTGCAATTACATAAGTCTCCCCTATATGTTGATACTCTTTTTTAATTTCTCGAATGAATCCAGCAAGTGCCAACCTGTTTCCTGTAACTATTCCCGACATCATAGCATCTTTTGTATTATTACCCAGAAGATTATCCGGTTCAGTTAATACTGTTTCTGGCAGCTGAGATGTTAAAGAAAAAAGAGCTTGTAACGAAATATTAACTCCTGGAGCTATGATGTAACCATGATAGAAACCATTTTTTCCGACAAGCTGAATTGTGGTTGCAGTTCCCAGATCGCAGATAATACAGTTTTTATTATATTTCTGCCAGGCGGCATAGGCATTTACTATCAAGTCAGAACCAATATAATCTGGATTGGAAACAGGATAAGTCAATCCAAGTTTACTGCTGGCAGTTACAATTATTTTCGGACAATCAAAAAATTGTGCAAACAAATTATTAAAAGTTTCTGTTAATTGCGGTACTACAGACGAAAGAGCAATTCGCGAGATAGCGTTAAAAGCAATCTGCTCTTTGGAAAACAGGGTATTGATCTTGTGATAGTACGATTCTGCTGTTTCCAATTTAACTGTTTCTATTCGCCAATGGAAACGAAGTTCATCCTCATTATATATTGCTAATACAATATTACTATTACCTATATCGATCACAAAATTCATTTATTGCTACCTTTTTCCAGATATTTTTCTTCAGACACAATTCAACACATTACAATAAAACAATACAACGATAAATATAAAAAAAGATAACAATGAAAATATGGTGCGAAAAAAAAAGCAGCATGTACTATTTGTCAATAAAAGTTTGAACCTAATCTAAATACAGTGAGCCTGCTGTGAAGCAGGCTCAAAATTCATTTTAATTTTGTGAATAATTATAATGTTATTGCTTCCACGGGGCAAGAATCTATACATGCACCGCAATCAACGCAAGTTTCTGCATCCACTACAGCTTTTTCATCTACCATCTTCAGGGCTTCCACGGGGCATGTATCGATGCAGGCTCCGCATCCGATGCAAGTTTCTTTATTAATATTAACAGCCATAACGTCCTCCAATATTATTTTGGTGCAAAATTATGAAGTGAATTTATTCTTACAAGTTTTTTTTCTATTAATTTCTAAATCTTTTACTTCTAAGTTGTTAGAAAAAGAAATCCATTGCATTGTTGTAGGAAAGTTCTGCAACTTTGTTTGGTGATATTCTTTTAATTTCAGATATTTTTTCGATTATATACCTGAGATTTAAAGGTGAATTACGTTTGCCCCTATTAGGAACCGGCGTTAAGTAGGGAGAATCTGTCTCGATGAAAAACATATCATCAGGAACAGTTCTTACCACATTTTCCAGCAAGTTGTTTTTATATGTAATAGTTCCTGTGAAAGAGATTTTCCAACCCTTTGACAAAACTTTTTCGGCAAATAATTCATCACCTGAAAAACAATGAAAAACTACGCTAGCAGGATTTTGCTCTTCCAGCAATTCAAAACATTCGTCATGTGCATCTCGATCGTGAACAATCAGCGGCAATTTTAGATCAATGGCGATTTTTATCTGGTCTGAAAAAACCCTTCGTTGAATATCACGTGGAGAAAGATTGCGGTAATAATCCAAACCGCATTCACCAATTGCAACCACATTTTTGTTCTTTGCACTTGTCAGCAAAAACTCTCGATCATACTCTTTTGCATCATGCGGGTGAAAACCAACTGCGGCATAGATCATATCAAATTTTTCTGCCAGTTGCAGACTGCAAGAAATTGATTTTTTATCAACACCAACATTAATAATCCTCTCAATTCCAAGCTTTTTGCATTTCTGCAGTAATTCTTCTCTATCTTTATCGAAATGCTCAAAATTCAGATGAGCGTGTGATTCAAATATTTTCATTTTTCACCTTCAATTATCAATTCTATCGTTACCTTGATGAAGTACCATCATTATCATATCTATCTTAAATTCCTCATCCAGGTGAAACATGATTTCCGCCATATCTGCTGCTGTTTCATCTTTATCATAAGCAATCAAATATGTTTGCAACTCTATATTACCATTTTTCTTAGTGACTTCCTGAATTTTAAAATAAACATTATGAGATTGCCAATAATTTCCAAGCATAAGTAGAAGATTTGCATAAGAATTCAGCTCAAAAACCTTTCTCTCGCCATTTCGCATAATAAGAGTTGTGGGAATATCATCATGTATCACAAGAAAATTTAATAATTTACTTCCAATAGCTCGATGCTCATATACAAGTTGAACGATGAATGGAGCAATTGCTTCTATTTCATCATAATTTAGCGCATTCATAACTATTTCTTCATTATTCCCAATCTTAACTGTCTTATCATTAAGTTCATAATTTAATGCAGGAGTAAAATTAATTCCGTCATTATCCTGCACCAGATTAACATTGATTTCACAGCTAAAGTCATCTAGATATTTTGGAGCCAATATTGATATAATATCACCTTCTTCTCGAATCTCTCGCTGTGGAAATTCAGCAAGTAAAAAATCAACCGGATCAGATATTTTATTGTGCAGCAGTTCCTTAGACTGTCGTAATGCATAATATGACTTCACGTAATCAGATAGAGTTAATGAACTAATCTCTGGCAGCAATTCAATATCCGGTTCTGGAGTTCTTTTGCGAACAGGTATTTGATAGTCTGGAATTATTTTTTTTTCTACAATATCATCTCTCTTATCTTCAATAATTGGAATTGATTTTTCCTCTTCTTTTCTGCGGATGGATTGCAAGGCTTTTGCTATATCATATTCTACTGGAAATTCAAATTTAATAGTTTTCCCTGATTTTATTGGTAAATAAAATGTAAGGATATTATCTTTCAC
Organism: Candidatus Cloacimonadota bacterium; assembly: GCA_003647825.1. Lineage (GTDB taxonomy): Bacteria > Cloacimonadota > Cloacimonadia > Cloacimonadales > TCS61 > B137-G9. The sequence goes on along the minus strand of QMNP01000001.1, from coordinate 8,694 downwards.
TTCCAATTCAAGCGGTTTTATCTCAGTACGTTTTGTACGACTGCTTTCCCAGAGTAGATTTAATGCTTCAGCTCCGGTGTATCCATTAAATTCAATTTGTATTTTTTCCAGATCGCAGTATTCCTGCAGGAAATTGTAGTCCACTGTATTCAACCGATAGATAAAACCTTCCAGAAAATTCAGGAAGGGTTTGATCTTAGAAAAATCTTCTACAAAGAAAATGACAGGTAAACTTTCCCGCTGATCGGTAATCTTGCGATTGATCCAGTCATATTCTACCTGCACTGATCGTCCATTTTTATCTGTAAAAGATTTTACGATCTTCTTATTGCCAAATCCAGCTGGGAAATTGGTTTTAAAATCGCCTTTTTTTAGCCAGCTCTGGTAAAGATTATATTGAAAGGTATTTTCGAAATCATCAGCTTCAGGTTCAAAGGCTTTTAGAGTCAGTGCTACATTCAGCATAACCAGCAGCAGGAAGATTTTAACAAAATTATTTCTTAATTTATTTGACATTTCATAACCATAACACTTTTGTGAACGAGTAAATTTTAGTTCTGGAATAGGTCAATAAAATCCAGAAAATTAGGAGCAAAGATATGATGACAGCAGAAAAAGATAAAAATAGAATAAAAGAATTTTTTGAGTTAAGCGGGATGGATTTCAATCTCAGGAAGTATCATAAACCGGTGCTGGTATATGAAGTAGCAGATGACAAAGTTCGTTATTCACTATGGGAAGAAGAGATCTTAGATCGATATGGATTAAAGAATGTGGATGGCTGGGATAAGACAGAAAATGTAGCCTTTTGTCCGGATTGGATGCAGGGTGAAGAAGACGATGATGATCTGGATAGTATTGATCTTGATGAGGATGATGAAAAAATAGGAATATAAGAGTTTAAGAAGATTATAATGGCTGCGGGTTTTTCCTCGCAGCTTTTTTTTATATCATTTTATAGAGCAGATCCACTCCAATTTCAATGGATTTTTCACTCGGTAAAAAATTTGGTGAGTGTAGATTTTGTTTCTCGCCCTGGTTAGCTCCCAGCCAGAAGAGAAGTCCGGTATATTTTTCTGCATAATAACCAAAATCTTCACCTGTAAAAACAGCATCAGCTTCAACAAAATCATACCCGGAATTTGCAGCTATATATTTTAACTTTTCATATAAAGCACTTTCATTAGTTACCTGTTTATAGAAGCTTTTATATATCTGTTGAAATTGAACATCATATTTCTTATTCAGTGTAAGCGAAAGTTCTTCAATATATTTTCTTATGCGTTTCATATTTTTTAATGTAAATGCTCGCATAGTTCCTTCCAGAGTACATTCAGCTGCGATAGCATTCATTACAGTTCCTGCCCGCATCTTGCCAAACTCACAAACCACCGGATCAGATCGGTCGAATTCAGATTTAACAATTTTCTGGATTTCCAAGTAGAATTCTGCTCCTGCAGCAAGAGCATTTCTGCCGTGTTCAGGGAAGGCTACGTGTGCACTTTTACCGGTTATTTTCATTTCAATTTCTTGTGTATTAGCAAAGAAAATACCTGGTTTAGTTGATATAGTTCCAACAGGAAGTGAACCTGAAACATGCAAAGCAAAGGCATTAGAAATTTTGAATCTATCCAATATTCCTGTTTTTAGAATACGTTCTGCTCCTCCCATACCTTCTTCTGCTGGTTGAAAGAGAAACAATAAATTTTCTTTTATTCTTTTATGAACAACTTTATCAATTAATCCCAATAAAATTGTCATGTGAACATCATGTCCGCAGGCATGCATCTTACCAGAATGTCTCGAAGAAAATGAACAGTTAGTTTTTTCAGAGATCGGTAATGCATCCATATCTGCGCGAAATAATTTGTATGATCCATTACCACGAGAATAAACAGCTAAAACTCCGGGGAAATCAAAATAGTAAATTGTAATTTCATTGATACCTTCTAAAATTGAAGACAAGTAAGCTGTTGTTTTGAATTCTTCGAATCCAAGTTCCGGAATCCGATGCAAATCCTGGCGAATTTTAATAAGATCTATCATAAATTTTTCCTCGAAAAGAAGAACTTCTTTTAAACGATTTTTGTCAAAGAAAATAAAATTTGTTTCCAGCAAATTCTTGACATGAGAACTATCAAAAAATTATTCAGAATCTATATTGTGTGCCCCCGTAGCTCAGCAGGATAGAGCAGTTCCCTCCTAAGGAAAAGGTCACCTGTTCAAATCGGGTCGGGGGTACCATTTAAGAGTCGGCTTGCAGAGCAAACGATCTCTAACTCTCACCTTTTCTTTGAGTCGGCTTGCAGAGCAAACGATCTCTAACTCTCACCTTTTCTTTGAGTCGGCTTGAAAAGCAAAACGATCAAGATTGTTGTTTCTTTATTTTCAATGTTTCGGAAGCAAAATAAATTCAATTATAAGGTAATTGTTCCAGCACATCCTGAAATTCTTTCCAAACTTCCTCTACAATTTCTCCTGCAGATTTTAAATTGTCAATCATCGAAGAAACCTGGCCGATTTCCAGTTCACCTTCCAGCAGGTCACCTTCGAACATACCACGCTTTGCTCTTGCTTTTCCGAGAAGTTCTTTAAGTTCATCTTTGGATGCTCCGCCTGATTCCTGTTCGAAAACTTCGAAGGAAAAAGCATTGCTCAAAAGTCGAACAGGAGCAAGTTTTTTCAGCATCAACAGCGTTTCGCCTTCTTTTGATTCGATAATTTTTTGTTTAAAGTTTTTGTGAGCAGATGACTCTTTGCTGGCTGCGAACAGGGATCCTATTTGCACAGCTTCCGCCCCTAAAGCGAAAGCTGCTGCCATAGCTCTACCACTACCAATTCCACCAGCAGCAATTATCGGAATGTTAACTTCCTGGGTAATTTTTGGGATTAAACACATGGTTGTAGTTTCTTCTCTGCCGTTATGCCCACCAGCTTCAAATCCTTCTGCTACAATTGCATCAACTCCTGCAACTTCACATTTAATACCGTGTTTTGATGCGGCCACAATATGAACAACTTTTAGGCCATTTTCTTTTAAAAATGGTGTCCATTTTTTCGGACTACCAGCCGAAGTAAAAATGATTTTCACACCTTCTTCAATGATTATGTTAATCTTCTCTTCAGCGTCTCCCATTAAAAGTGGCAGATTCACACCAAAAGGTTTATCTGTAAGAATTTTGCATTTTTTAATATGTCCTCGTAAAATATCCGGATACATTGAACCAGCTCCTATAAGACCGAGTCCACCGGCATTACTTACAGCTGCAGCCAGTTTAGCTCCGCTGCACCAGATCATTCCACCCTGGATTATCGGATATTTAATACCAAATAATTTTGTGATCCTATTGTTCATATTATTTTCCTCAAATCTAATTCTGGTTCCCAAGTTTGCCTGTCAGGTCGTAATTTAAACAAAGACTGGTCTTGGGAACCTAATATTTAGCGTTACGAAGACAAACTTCGTAACAAGAATATAAGACTTTGTTTAACCTCAAATCCTACTTTTTTTTTCTTATGTTCCTGCTCCCGTGTAGCGAATTAGGAGAAGGACAGCAGTATGAAGTCAAAACAAAAGCGGCACAACAAAGTACCGCTTTCATAATATTTGCATCTTAATTGATTATGCTCTTTTATAAACGATCGAAACCACAGTTTTATCATCTCCACCCATGTTGATAGTCATACCGTAAGGTTTTTCTTCCTTTAACTCGATCTGAGCATCTCCGGCTTTACTAGTCAGCTGTTCCCAGATTGTAACTGCCTGATGAACACCAGTTGCACCAGTTGGATGTCCCCAGCCAACTAAACCACCTGTTGTATTGGTAGGAATCAAACCATCTCTGGCTGTATTTCCATCAGCAATAAACTGTGCTCCTTTTCCTCTTTCGGCAAAACCAAGTGCTTCCATGGTGAGCAATCCGGCAATGGAGAAACAGTCGTGCAACTCCAAGGTTCCCAGATCATCAATGGTGATCTCAGCATTTTCCAAGGCCTGATGGGCAGCATGTTTGATTGTACTTAATTCAGTCAGATCTCCTGGGTCCTGAGTAAGATCTTCTTCACATTGAGCATAACCAATAACTTCCACAGCATCTTTTTTATCGATACCACACCGTTTTAAACCTTCTTCAGACATGATAGCTATTGCACTGGCGCTGTCGGAAACTTTGGAACAATCATATACACTCAGGTTATCTACAAAGAAATTACCATTTGGTTCTGTAAGGCCAACAGCCATCAAATCTTCTGTTTTGTTATGATATTCCTGTGCAGTAGGACAAAGCCGTGCATTTTCAACAGCATTTTTATACCAGGTAGCCATTCCTTTTCTGGCATACTCTTTTCCATATTTTTCATAATAGGCTCCAGCTCTATCGCTGAATTGTCCCGGGAAAAAATAGGCATGGCCTTCTTTTCTTTTTTGATACCAGCCAGCACCTGCCAGAACGTCCGCCCCATAAATCGCTTTCATGGTATTTTGAACTTCCACGCCAAGACATAATACAACTTCAGCAGTTTCAGCTAGAATAGATTTGATGCCAGTTGCTAAAGCCAGGCTTCCGGACGCACAAGCTCCTTCCACACGAATTGATGGTTTATAACGCAGTTTTTCATCGATCATCGGCACAAATGCGGCAGTATGACCTTGTTTATTAAATCGAGCCGCCATGAAATTTCCCACTACGCTTTCATCTACGTTATCTGCTCCTCCGATCATTTTCAAAGTTGCTTTACCTGCTTCCTTCAGGTAATGTTCCAAGCCCGGTCGAGGTTTCTTAGGATTGAATTCTTTTCTTCCGGTTCCCAGGGAAATCGTATTGTAACCAGCCGTCATATATATTTTTCTTCTTAGTTTTTTCATTATATCATCCCCTATTAATAATTATTTATTGGCCCGTAGGCATGATAGAAACCAGTTAAAAGTACAGTATTCACATCTTCGTCACATCTGGCTACATTCATATTTACCAGCTTCTTACCGATATCTTTAGAATTTTTTAGATACTCGATTGCCAACTTCCCACCGAAAGAATCAGTTCCATTCAATTCCGCAAAATAATCTTTCAGAATTGCAGCTTTTTGCTTATTGAAATTAACCGCTTTCCATGGTTTCAAAGATGCTGGAGCAGCACCAATTTTGGCATCACATTTAGCTTGGATGTCAGCATAATCTACATATTTCTGGGTTTTAAAATCATAAGCTGCGACCGGCCGACCTTTTTCATATTTCAGGAAACCATCTTTCTGAGCACCACTGGAGAATTGACCGCCTTTCACACCTTGTTCCAACAATTTGTGCAGTTCAGGACTGTATAGATCTTCGTCTTCCAAATATGGATTCATCACACCCATAATGAAACTGCAAACATCCACACCCACATAATCGATCAATTGAAAAATACCCATTGGTCGAATCAGGAAATCTCGACTGATCTTATCAACAATATATACCGCTTCAGGGAAACTAATATTTTCTTTCTCTACCAATTCCAAAGCTTTGTTAATTCCATAAAGTGCATCACGCATGAAATGACCGTTACCGATAAATCCGGCAAAATCATTGGAATAAACGATTTTTTTACGAAGCTTTTTTGCATATGCTAAAGCAAATTCTTCAGTTTCTTTTGCAGTATTTTCAGTAAGGATAAGTTCCACAAGCTTTTGAATTGCGGGTGGATTATAGAAATGAAATCCTAAAATGCGTCCTTTAAGTTCAGCTTCAGTTTCCAATTTAGTAATAGGAACCGAGGACGTATTGGTGAAGAACCAGGGTTTATCAGGATTGTTAGCATCAATCTGCTTAAATATTTTAATTTTCAGATCAGCATTTTCTGCCACAGCTTCAAAGATAAGATTAGATTTGTAAGCCGGCTCCAGAGAGGTAACCGGACGAACCACACTCAACACATCAAAAACGTACTGGTCGATGATCTCACCATTTTCAATTAGATCTTTTCGATCTGAATACATTTTCCGCAACCATACAGTTTTCTTTTCTGCCAGTTTTTGAACTTGAACCTTCAGATACTTCATCAAACCGGATAAAGCTTCATCTGAGATATCCATAGCATTTAAAAAGAAGCTCTTGTCTTTGTTTTCAGGAAGCAGACTAAGATCGACCATTTCAATTGCCGTGAGCAGCAAAATTCCGCTGCCCATTTTTCCAGCCGCACCCAAAACCGTCACATTTTGTAGTCTTTCAGCATAATTCATTGTTTAATTTCTCCTATCTATTTTATCTCGTATAAATACCAAATCAAATCTGTCTCTCTGAGGAATTCTTTCATTTAACCTTATGAAGAGTCTCAGATTTATTCTAAAACCTTTCCGAAGTTTCTCACACAAATCGACCATTCGGAAAGTATATCTACCATTTTGGTTTTCGTTTTTCCAGGAATGCTTTCATTCCTTCTGCACCCTGTTTTTCAAAAAGTGAAGCAAAACCTTCTGCTTCCATTTCACAACCCGAAGCAAAATCGGTATTGAAACCGTCTCGTGTCATTCGCTTGATCAATTTCACTGAATCCGGACCTTTGGAAATAATATTTGCTGCAATTGCCAGAGTTTCATCCATCAGGCTTTCCGGTTCTACAATTTTCTGTACTAACTTCAGTCGGAAGGCTTCATCTGCTTTTATCATATCGGCTGTATAAAGCAGGTAGAGAGCATCTGCCAAACCGATAAGACGGGAAAGTCTTTGTGTTCCGGCAAAACCGGGAGTAAGTCCCAGATTCACTTCAGGCTGGCCAAATTTGGCTTTGCTGCTGGCAATACGGAAATCGCAGCTCATGGCAAGTTCGCAGCCGCCGCCCAGCGCAAATCCGTTAACTGCTGCTATCACTGGTTTGGAAAGTGCTTCGATCTTATCGAATACAAACTGTCCATATTTGGAGAAGTCGTATCCTTCCTGCTGAGTTTTATCACACATTTCGGCAATATCTGCTCCAGCAACAAATGCTTTTCCTTCACCAGTAATTACAACGACATAAATATCATCGTTCTCTTCTATATCATCTAATAATGAATCCATTTCTTTAAAGAAATTTGTATTTAGAGCATTGAGAGCTTCCGGACGTGAAATTGTGATAATCCCAACATTATTTTCAACAGCTAATTTCAATATTTTATATTCCATTATAACCTCAAAGTCTAATCTCTTAAAACTGCTCGCGAGATCACCAGTCTCTGAATTTCAGAAGTACCTTCATAGATCTCTGTAATTCGTTGATCTCGGTAAAGCCGCTCTACTTTATTCTCTTTTATGTAACCGTATCCGCCATGGATCTGAACCGCAGCATGACACACTCTGTGTGACATTTCTGCTGCAAAACACTTCAGCATGGCAGCTTCTTTTGTATATTTTGGCTGGTGTGTTTCTTTCATCCAGGCTACTTTGAAAAGCAATGTTTTTGCAAGTTCGATCTCCATGGCCATATCGGCCAGTTTGTAGGCAATTATCGGCTGTCTGGAAAGCGTTTTGCCAAATTGTACTCTTTCTTTTGAATACTTTACAGCTTCTTCAAAGGCAGCTTCGGCAATTCCGATAGCCTGAGCAGCTACACCAATTCTACCGCCATCTAATGTACCCAGTGCAATGCTTAGACCTTTGTTTTCTGTTCCAATCAAAGCGGAAGCTGGAATTTTACAATCTGAGAAAATCAATTCTGTTGTACTTGAAGATCTAATTCCCATTTTATTCTCATGATTCCCAATCTCAAATCCCGGAGTTCCAATTTCTATCAGAAAGGCGGAAATTCCTTTTGATCCCATTTCTGGATGAGTTTGAGCAAATACTAATGCTAACTGTGCGAAGGCTCCATTGGTAACAAAATTTTTGGTTCCATTTAGTATGAAGTTATCCCCTTCACGTATAGCAGACGTTTGAAGAGAACCCGGGTCACTACCAGAATTAGGTTCTGTTAAAGAAAAACAGCCTATATACTCACCAGTAGCCAGTTTAGGAAGATATTTTCTTTTTTGTTCTTCTGTACCATAATAAACTATTGCATCATTAACCAGAGAGTTTTGTACTGTAACACATACACTTGTTCCGGCATCTCCCTTACTAAGTTCCACCATTGTTGCGGCATAAGCAACAATCCCACTATCAAATCCATCGTATTCTTCTGGAATGGTCATGCCCAGAAATCCAAGTTCACCTAATTTCTTGATCGCTGCTTCATTCACAAGTCCTTTTTCATCCAGTTCTTCGGCAAATGGTTCCAATTCGTTCTTAGCAAATTTCTTGGCTTCGTTAATTATCATTTGTTGTTCATCGTTGAATAAAAAGTCCATATTCTTACCTCATTTTATTTATATTTATCTTTTGTTTACATATTCCGTCTGTATTGACCACCAACTTCAAATAAGGCATTCGTGATCTGTCCAATCGAACAAACTTTTGTTGCTTCCATCATAGATTCAAATACATTTCCATTGCTGGAAGCACATTTTTTCAGTTTCTGCAAAGCCACTTCTACATTCTCTTTTTGAGTTTCATGTAACTCTTTCAACATATTGATCTGATATTCTTTTTCTTCTGGAGTAGCCCTGATAACTTCTCCCGGCAAGATAGTTGGAGAACCTTTGGAAGAGATAAATGTATTTACTCCCATTATGGGAAGCTCACCGGAAAGTTTCATCATTTCATAATGCATCGATTCTTCCTGGATCTTGCTGCGTTGATACATG